>NZ_JBXASU010000002.1:0-260702 GCF_058809705.1 Cupriavidus sp. MPR-AND1C
CCCTCCACTGCCGCCACCCGGCCAAGGTACATGTCCCGGGGCTCGGTCTGGATGACGTTGCCGAACACCACATGGCCGACGTCGTCGCCGCTGACCTGCGCGCGGGCCAGCGCTTCGCGCACCACCATGGCGCCCATCCGGGTCGGGGAAAGATCCTTCAGGCTGCCGCCAAAGGTACCGATCGCGGTCCGGACGCCGCTTACCACCACCACTTCACGTGTCATCTCTCATCTCCACAGTTTCAGTTGCCAGGCGCGGTCCGGTTTCACGTACCGGTGCGCGGTGTTGTTTCGAGCGAGGAGCGGCAAGAGTGGCTCTGCCAGAGGCAGACCGCATCGGCCTCGGCGGCAAATGCACGCCAGCGCTCAGCCTGCCTTTTGACCTGGATGATCGACGACTCCATCGCCTCCTCGCCCGGACTGCGGACCGGACACGGTCCACTGTCCTCGATAGATACACCCATGCTGCTCCCTTTAGCGGTCGTTGGTCAGGGTGCGGAAATGGCGTGGCTGGATCAGCCATGCGTCGTGCTGCACTGTCGAAGATGCAATCATCGGCACGCGCTGCGAGAGCCAGCAGCGTGTCGGCAGTTCCCAGTCGGCGACACTTGCGCGTAGCGCGGCGATGTCACTGGGCAGGTCGGCGAGCGTGGCACGGATCGCCTCAATCTGCGCCGCAGCGAGATTCCGGACAATGAAGACCAGCCGCCCGCGACCATCCTCGAACGGCCTTCCGTGCGGCCAGGCCCGCAAGCGCACCGGCGGATACGCCACGTCCTGCACGCACTGTACGACCCGAGGGTGCGCATCGCCTGCCACGCACATCAAGCCTTTGGCACGCAGCAGCGCAGCACCATGCCGGCGCAGGATCTGCCCCATCGCGACCGCGAAGCCGAACCACGGCACTGGCCGGTCGAAAGTGATGACGAAGCTGTGAACATGGGCGCTATGGCGTCCGCGCTTGTGTGCTTGGGGCAGATAGCGTCCCGATCCGGCCACCTCAGCGCCACTGATACCCCCTGCGGCCTCGTTCTGGTGCGCAATCTCGGTGCCCAGCCACGCCTGCAAACCAGGTGCCAGGTCGGTGCGACCGTAGACACCAGTGGATGACAGTAACACGCCAAGATCGGCAACACCGTGACGCACCTGAACACGGCTCGCCTGTGGGTTTAGCGACTGCAACTCCTCCTCAAGCCGGCCCAGTTCCGCCGTAGACGCCCGGTCGCATTTGGTGATCAGCACCCGGTCGGCTGCCATGATCTGTCGCCGACTCTCGGCGTATTCGTGCAACTGCTCCAGCCCATGGGTCGCCGAGATCGCCGTGACGACCTCAGCGCACACATATCGCGCACAGACAAAGGGTTCTTCCATCAGTGTGTAGAGCACGGGCACCGGGTCCGCGAGACCGGTGGTCTCGATCACTACACGCGTGATCGGCGCAATCTCGCGGCGCGCGACACGCGTGAACAGGCTCTTCAGCGCGGCAACCAGATCGCCCTGCATATTGCAACATAGGCAGCCCGAATCGAGCAGCAGCATCCGATCGCTGACAGCGTCGACAAGGTGATGATCGATGCCGACCTCACCGAACTCGTTGACCAGTACGGCCACGCCAGCCATGCCTGGCTGGTGGACCCAATGGTTCAGCAAAGTGGTCTTGCCCGCGCCCAGGAAGCCGGTAAGCAAGCTGACCGGAATGCGATCGACGGGGACCTTGCCCGCTACGGGCGGCGTGGCGGAAATGAGATTCATCGAAAAGCCTCCTGATAAGCGGATGTCATTGCAGGTACGATCCCTGGCTGGCGTAACGTCTTAGCATGCACAGCATCACGCCGAAAGTGCCCGCAGACGCACCAACATCTCAAGCACCGCCTCGGGTCGGAGCCCCGGCGCGATCTCAACGAATTGGAACTGTCCGGTCGGGGGCGGTGCAATGGTCTGACCGGCCGCGAACGCCGCACTAATGTCGCTTCCGAACGGAAGTGAGCCGTCATAGCTCCCAGCCTCGGCGATCACCGCGTCGAGCCCGGCCATTGCCTCGGCTGGCACCTGGGTAAAAGCGGGCAGCCGCAGCGCCACCGACCAGCGATAGTGACGCGCAACGTTGATCACCGACCTGTAAGGCTCGACAAAGGCCGTCCCGAGGTCTCTGTCATCCGTCTGTTCCTCCAGCAACAGGCCCGAGATCGGGAAGGTCGAGACCGAGCGGATCAGGTCGGCCACGTACATCGCTGCATCCTCGATGGCATCGGGGGCGAGGTCTTCGTCAGCGCCGCCGGCCAGCCGGTTGGCGTGCATCAGCCACGCGCGCGGCGATGGCATCGCCAACACGAGCGGCGTCTGACCACGCAAGTGCGCCAGCACCGCCTCTACCACCTCAGCCAGCACTGCCTTGGGTGCCGCAGGCTCCAGCAGCTTGCGCAGCGCCGTCGCCGGCCGGCGACGGCTTCCAAGTCGGGCCTCTAGCCCGCCCTCGCGTCTGCTCCAGGCTTCGAAGAGATCACCGACCTCGATAACCGCCACGTCCGGCTTCAGCAGGCCATGTGCTTGTGAGAAGTAGGCCAGGAAGCCCGCGGCACTTCCCCACGGGTCCGCATCGTCCGCGCCGAGCAGCAGGCGCTTCGTGTAGGCCGAGGATTTCAGCCACACACGGATCGCGCTACTGCCCGCCGAGCGCGGCAACAACTCGGCGAATGGCGTGCTCATTGCTTCGCGTCCTTCAGCACGCCGGCGACGGCCAGTCTGGCTTCCAACTCCTCGATGCGCACGTCCTTGGGATTGCGCATGTAGTTAGGCTTGGGTTCCCTTGCGCTACGAGTGTTATCTGGGCTGCCAACGTAGAGCGTGTCCACGTCATCGCCCCAACAGCCAAAATACTGCATGTGCGACGGCGGCTTGGGCTGGTTCCACGTCTTGACGAACTCCTTGAACGGCACGCTGCGAGCGATGCGCGCCTTGCGCTCAGCATCGCGCGCGGCCTGAGTTGCCTGGTGATTGATCGCCAGTGTCACAGGGTCGAACTTCACCTTGTAGAGCCGCTCGGCTACGCCCGGGGAGATCAGGCCATCCTCAATGTCCTTGATGACACCAGCCGGGTCACGCTCCAGCAAGTCGCCGTAGCCGGCGCCTGCTCCTTGCGAGATCATGAAAAGCTCCCCTCGTTTGGAGATCTCGAATCCCATGCCCATGTGGTGGGTGGTATAGCTTGCGCCCTCGAACGGCTGCTCGTTCATGATCTCCTCAATCGAGTGCTTGAACTTCTCCGGCTCGTTCATCAGTACGTCGTACACATCGACGTCCTGCACCTTGCACAGTGGATATGCGCCGCAGGCGTAGCCACCAAACAGGCCCTGGATGGGCGGGATCTTGGCGCCCTGGCAAACGGTCATGAAGCCCCACTGGTCGCTGTCCTTGGTGGCCACCATCATGGTGTAGCCCTGACCACCGCGGTACTTGCCGGGGGCGATGGCGTCCCGCGTCATCTTCTTCGAGACGAGTTGAAGAAACGGCACTTCCTCTTCATTCAGTTCCTGCTCGCCGATGTCTGCCATGGTCGCGAAGATCGGCGCCAACGCATGCTCGCCGTCGCGATCGACCGTCGCACCCGCGCCCATGCCATTCAGGTCCGCGCACAGATTGCCCAGCGTCTCGCCGTGCTGGCTGACCCCACCCCAGATGAAGGTGTTGATCATGTTAAAGGTTGGCGCATGAACCTTGGTGTACTTCTCCGGGCAGCTGTAGAGGAATTTGGCCACCGCATGCTGACCGGCGGTGAAGCCGGTAAAGATCGACATCAGGCTCTGCGAGTTCGGCGCTGCATACGAGCAGTTGACGATCGAATGCGGATCGGTGATGACCTCGATTGGCGCGAACGCCGCCTGGCCGCGCGGCAGATCCGGCCAGACATAGCACAGGAAGACCTGTGCCAGCATGCCTTTGAGCCCGGCGACGATCGTGTTGGTGGCGCGATTGGTGAATTCCGGGCTGGATCCTCGGAAGTCGAAGATCAGCCTATCGCCAGTTTTGGTGAGCTGGCAATTGATTCTCACCACGCAGTTCTCACGCAGCGTCGAGTCCTGGATGATATAGGTGCGCACCGTCATGTCAGGCCACTCGCTAATGCGGCGCTTGACCTCGGCACGGACATTCTCCATTGTCAGGCGCAGCGTTGAAACCAGAGCCTGCGGGCCGTCGGTATTCAGTGTCTCCTCGAGGCGCTGCTTAATGCGCAGGCAGGCAAAGAGCTTGACTTTCATATCCTCGTACTGCAGCTTGGGCTCGCGCACAGAGTTCTGCAGGAAGGTCAGGATGTCGCGCTTGATCTGATAGTTTTCAACCACTTTGAAGGGCGACATCTTGAGCCCCTCGTCGCAAGGGCTCTCGGCCATCGAGGGCATGCCGCCGGGCTCAATGGCGCCGTTCTCACCCTCATGCACCGTGGACGCGACCCAGCATACCAGCTTCCCTTCGTGGAAGATGGGCAGGATCATGCTCTGGTCGGTATTGTGGACGTTACCGTAGCGTGAGTCGTTGTGGATGAATCCGTCGCCCTCGCGCACGCCCACAGTCGGGTCGTTCATCCAGTTCTTGACGATGAACTTGATCGGATGGTGCACCAGCGCCGAAAAGATCAGCACCCCGCCCGCACTGGCAATCGCCAGATCGCCCGAGGCGGAATACACACCGGTGATCACGTCGCCCCACTTGGCGCCGGGTGCTGCGCCCATCTGCTCGACCATCTCGTAGCCCTCGTCGCAGCCAGCCTGGATGCGGTCGCGGATCTTTGCGACGGTGTGAGCGTCGCTGACCTGGTGGATGGCTACGTCCTCGTCCGCCGTGCGCGGCATCAGGTCGTGGTTCTGCATAATCTCGGGGTCGGGTCCGAGGAACAGCGTTGTGTCGTTGAGAAATTTCTTGATCAGCGCCACTTCCTCGGCGCTGGGCATCTTTGCCTTGACCGGCACATTAAGTTCGCTCATGTTCAGTCCTGCAATTGTGAGTGTTGGATGAGGTTGCGGCCGCGCTCAGGCACGCAGAAACCAGGAGGCGCCCTGGCGCGCTGCGACGAAGTTCCATCCCGGGTTGACCAAGAAGGTAGTCACCTCGGAAGCGACAACGGCCGGCCCCGAGATCTGCACACCCGGCTTGATGTCGGCGCGGTTCCACACCGGGGTGTCTAGCGAACCCTGATGGCCCACGAAGTAGCACTTTCGCGAGCTACCCGGAGGCGGCGGCGCCTTACGCTGCTCGGGAGGTAGCGGTTTGATGTCCTCGAATTGCACCGTTTCATGCCGCACGAAGGCCGCCACGCGAATGGTGTTGATGCGAATGCCCGCCTCGGGTGCTTGCGAACCCTCGCCGAAGCGCTTGCCGTAATCATTTGAGAACTGCGAAATCAGCGCCAGCACGTCGCCAGGGCCATGCACCTCATGATTGGGAATCACCGCCGTGGTCTGCACCAGCTGATTGCCATATCGCATGTCCAGTTCCAGGTTGTGGCAAATGTCCTCGCGCGAAGCGCCTTGGCGTAGCAGGTCCTGCGTGCCCAATTCCTTTAACTCGGTGACGATGCTGTTGAAGCGGTCGTAGTCATCGAACAGGTGACGGGTGTTAGAGTCGTACAAAACCATGTACAGCGACTGCTCGTGGATATGCAGTTGATGCATGTTGCCGGCGCCCACCGCCGAGAACACCGAGCTAAGCGGCGGCGCCAGGATCTTGTCGATGGCCAGATTCTGTGCGATGCCACAGCAGTGCAGGGGGCCATTGCCGCCGTAGGCCAGCATCGTGAAGTCTTTCGGGTTGTAGCCACGCGCGCGCAACTCGGTGAACAACCCGTTTGCCATGTTGTCGTCCACCTTCTCGCGGACTAACAGCGCCGCTTCGATGACCGAGCAGTCGAGGTCGTCACAGAGCGTGTCTTCGATTGCCGCCTTCGCGCGGCGCGGGTTTAGCGGAATCGATCCGCCTGCGTAGTTCTTCGGGTCCAGATAGCCCAGCACAAGGTCTGCGTCCGTCACCGTCGGGCGCATGCCGCCGCGATCGTAGCAAGCAGGACCGGGGTCGGAGCCAGCCGATTCCGGACCGCACTTCACAGTGTTGTACATGCGGTCATAGCTGGCAATCGAGCCGCCGCCGGCGCCCAGCGTCACCAGGTGCACCATGGGCACCGACACCAGCCAACGGTCGATCACCGGGTTGAAGTCGTAGTGCTTGATGCCGCCGTCAACGACGATGCCGATGTCGTAGCTCGTGCCGCCCATGTCGGTGGCCACCACGTTGCCCAGACCGGCCTGCATTGCAAGGTGCTCGGACGCGCCTATGCCAGAGACAGGGCCGGAGTGGATGGTCTGCAGCGCATCGGTCGAGTTCAATTGCGCCATACCGCCGGAATTATGGATCACCAGCATCGGCTTCTCGTAGCGGTGCGCGCGCAGGTTCTGCTCCAACGCCGACAACGCGTGGTACATCGTCGAGTGCAGGTAGCCATCGACAATCGCCGAGGTAGCGCGCACGTACTCACCCTTGCGTCCCGCCACCTGATGCGACAAGATGACAGGGATCGCGCCTAGCAGGTGCGATGGGTATTCTTCCAGCAAGATTTCCTCGATGCGCTGCTCGTGTGTCGGGCTCACCACCGCATTGACCAGGGCGACAACGATGATCTCGGCACCCCTGTCCACCAGCAAACGGATCTGCGTGCGTACATCGTCTTCGTCCAGCGGCATCACCAGCTTGCCCTGAAAATCTACCCGTTCGCGCACACCGCAGATCATGTGCGGCAGCACCAGCGGGTCCGGACGCTGCGCGTTGGGCATGTCCTGTTGGCCGAGGTTGTCCAAACCTTCGCCATAGCCGCGTGCCCGGCTAAGGGGCACCGTGGCTTCAAAGCCGGCCGTCACCAGCATTCCGATCTTCGGGCCCTTGTGCTCGATCAGCGCATTCGTGCCCAGCGTGGTGGCGTAGCGTACCGAATCGACCTGCGACAGAATCTGCTCCAATTGCAGATCCAGCACGTTGCAGGCCTTGCCCAGCGCCTCATTGAATCCCAACGCCAGATTGTGATGGGTGGTCAGGGCCTTGGCTTCAATGTACTCGCCATCCCAGACTACGAAACAATCGGTGAACGTCCCACCGATGTCGACAGAAACTCGCCTCATGCTATCTCCTCAATTCATGGGTACCGGCGTGCGCCGACCCGGCGGCGGGTGCGTACACCCTCCTCCGCATCGGCTCGCCAAGCCGGTTCAGGTAGTCAGTTCAGCAGGGGTTCAGTGGTTGTGTCCCTGGTCGGGCACGACGGCCGGACCGACCACCGCCTCGCCCATTTCCCCGCGCCGCGCCCACTGTGCTTTCAGGGCGGGCAGGTCCGGCTGCATGTCGTGCAGCGGCGGGTGGCCAGGAATCGCATATTCGACTTCGGCCTGCGTGCCGCAGCCCGGGCAGCAATATTCGAGAATCCGTACCCACTCCGGATCGGGGCTGAAAGTGAAGCGGTACTTCTCGGGATCGATGATCGGTGGGTGGATCTCGCGCGGATCCCGGTTATGCACCAGGAGCCCTTCCTTGTAGCTTTCGCTGGCTGGTCCGATCACATGCCCACAGACGCGGCATTCCCATTTCTCGGTCTCCAGATCGATCTGGAGATACTCCGTCATTAGCACTTTCATGGCTTCAGCCTTTCCTGTTAAGCAGAATATCGCCGGCATCGCTGATGGCGAATGCCCAGCCATCGAGCACCCGACAGGTGAAATAATCTTCTTCGAGAATCGCTGGCCCGGTCGCCCAGTCCCCGGCTTTCAATTGCGCCAACTTGTAGACCGGTACGTCAATGCGGCCCCTATCTCGCGTGAGGACGTTGCGCACCCCGTCGGACGGGGCAGGATTAGCCTTAGCGAAGGAGGCAGTCCTGGACGCGTTGGAACGCAACGCCTTGACCGCCTTGAATTCCAGCTCAACCGAGCGGGCTCTGGCGAATGCGGTCGGAAAGACCGGCGACGCATCGAGCGACTGCACCGCCTCCTCCCCATCTCCCAAATCGGCCACCAGCTTCGCCTCGACCGTGTAGGATCCCGCAGCGCAGCCTTCGGCAAACATGTCACGCGATGCCTTAACCTCCAGTGCGTTGAGCACCTCCTTCAAGCAATCCGTGCTGTGGTCCCCCAGCGTCACCGTGTAGCGCTGCGAGATATCGCAGGCGCCGATGCCGTAGGCGCTGAACACCGCTGCCATCTGCGGAATCGCCACCTGATCAATACCGGCCTTCTCCGCCACACCGCAGGCGTTTAGCGGGCCAGCACCACCGAAGGCGAGCATCACGGTGTCCTTCGAGATCGTTGTGAACCGATGCAATTCGACGGCGATCTTCTCTTCGTAGGCGTGCTCCATCTGCAGGATCGCCTCGTCCGGACTCACCTGCAGCGGCTCGGCGATGTTGATGTAAATGGCAGTCGCGGCCCGATCCAGATCGAGCGCCATATCGCCGCCGAAGTATGACTTCGGGTCCAGCAACCCGCACAGCAAACCGGCATCGGTGATCGTCGCCTCTTTGCCGCCACGACCGAAGCAGGCTGGGCCGGGCACCGCGCCGACGCTCTCGGGGCCGATGGTGATGCGGCCGTTGACAACCTTGAAAATCGAGCTGCCACCTGCCCCTGCACTCAGGATTTCGCACAGTGGGAACGAAACACTGATCCCCTCCACGTGGCCGCGGCGCACCTCTGCAACTGCGCCATTCAGGTACTGGCCGATGTCGGTGGTCGTCCCGCCGACGTCGATTGAAACGGTGTCATTGAAGCCGTAGCGCTTCGAGAAAGCCTTAACGCCTTCCATGCCACCGCGCGGGCCGGAACTGTAGGTCTTGATTGCTACCGTTTTGGCGACGCGCGAGGCGTCGCCGTCATTGCGGAAGATCAGCAGCGGATTCTTCGTCCGATAGGCGCGCAGGCGGTTTTCCGCGTTGAACAGGAACGCCTCCATCGCCGGATGGAGAAACGAGTTGATCAGCGCCGTCCAGGTGCGGCGCACCACGTCACGGTCGGAGGTCAGATCGCTGCCGTACAGAATCGGTACGGCACCCAGCAGGTGCCGGGGATACTTGCGCAACGCGATCTTCTTGAAGCGGTCTTCCACCGCCAGGAAATTGCTGCCGCCGAAACTCGCCACCAGGCGGTTCGCGCCGTTCGCGGTGAGGTGGTTAATTGCCTTGACCACGTCGATCTCGGCCTGGTCGCCCATCACGACCGCGGAATCGAGAAAAGCCACGCGGTCGCCTACCAGCGCCTCGAATACATCCGGGTCATGCTCGGCCAAGCGCACCGGCAGATCGCGCGCTTTCGCGTCGACAATTAGCCCCAGCCGCGGCCCTTTGCGTTCGCAGATGGCGTTGGTGCCCTGCGTCGTCGAATAACGGATCAGGTCTACCTCTTCCAGCAGACGCTTTACGTCCGGCTTTCCGTAGACAATGCCCGATGCCTTTTCCAGCCCCTCGAAAAAACACTTGCTCAGGTCGTATGGCGTGGTCAGGACTTTGGTCTTCCTGACCGTCGAGTCATCCAATATGCAGATATCGGTGAGCGTCCCGCCGTTATCGATGTTGATTTGCAACGTCATGTCGTGCCGTCTCCTAGCGTTGATCTCGCAGTCATTGCCCCCGATGTCCGGGTAGCGTCGGTTGAGTTCCGCAGTCCCTATAACGCGAAACCCGTGCCAGATCTGGAGAGGCCGACAAAAAAATCTATCTACTTGATTTCACTGTATTTTTACTCCCTTCAGAAAAGACCGCCTCAGATCTACTGTCCGATTCCCGGACAGACATCATGAGCCTCGCTGGACATTCTGCGACGCAACATTGGGAAACCGGAAGTGCAGCTGCCGAAAAACCCGGCAAATACCCTGGCGAGGTAATGAACAGGATGCAACGTTATTCCGAAAATTCATTGCGATCTTGTCCAGAGCAGGGTAGTGGCCGGATTCCCCAGGACAGGCCGACGGGAGCGCAACGTCAATCGATGAGGCAAACAGATGACAAGACACCGCCGACAATCCGGTGCCAGCCGAAAGCGAGAAGCCGTATGGATTTTCAAGACTCTAGCCCTATCGGTTAAGGAAATAGACCGATGGATAAAGGCGGAATCGTGCGCTGCGTTCTGCCGGAACGCGCTAGTTTTCGATGGCGACCCATGGTAAACATGATCAACCATTCACGGGGAATGCAATTGACCGGCAGTGCGATTGGTTCGAGCAATACTGGGCGCGAGTATCGTATGTCGCGTAGATCTGCTCCGCCCGGCGCTGGATGTACCAGGCGGTGGCAGTCCATATGCCTGCACTGAGCACCGGGCGATGCACGCGCGCCGCGCGATCGTTTGCAGTGTGAACTGCAAGGGGTGCCGGACCTTCCCTTATTGGGCGCTACTTGCTGGATCTGACGATGGAGAGGCAGGGGCAGTATGCGAATCAAACCGACGCCCGGCGTGATATCACCTGGTACATTGCCGGGCATCTATAATCCGACGCGTTTGCATGCACGCCCATGCGCTCGATCGCCCCAAGCCTACGAGGCGAAGCTGGCCGCAAAGCAACCTGGCGGCTTATCCGGAATGACTTGCCCACCGGACGCGCTGCTGCGCAACTCATCCACTACGCCGTCAAGACCGAAGCGCTCGAGCTTGAGGTATAGGGTGCTCCTGGCGATCCCCAGGTGACGCGCCACGGCAGTCATGTTGCCCTGGCATTGCCGAATGGCCTCGTACAGCGCCCTCCGCTCGGCTGCCTCTAGACGCGTCAGAACACGCGGCCGACGGCCGTTATCGACAGCCATTCGCTCGCGATCGCCTGCCTGGGGCTGAAAAAGCTCCACCGGCAGATCTGCCTCGGTGATCAGGGTATTGCCTGCCGTCAACAGCATGTTCTCGATCACATTCCTGAACTCGCGCACATTTCCGGGCCAGGCATAATCCTGAAGCCGCTCGAGCACGCCGGGCGTCACCTGCACAGACTCGAGTCCGTGTTGCCGCGACAGTAGTTTCAGATAGTGATCGACCAGCAAGGGAATATCATCGGCGCGTTCACGCAGTGGCGGGATGTTGATGCTGGTGACCGCAATACGATAGAACAGGTCCATCCGGAAGTTGCCATCGCTGATCTGCCTGCGCAGATCACGGTGCGTGGCGGCGATCAGGCGGAAGCTGACCTTGCGAGCCTTGTTCTCGCCGAGGCGATAAACCTCGCTCTCCTCCAGCACGCGTAGAAAATGCGGCTGCAGGTCGATCGGCATCTCGCCGATCTCATCGAGAAACAGCGTGCCTCCGTCAGCTGCTTCGATCTTGCCAATCATCCCGCCACGCTTTGCGCCAGTGAACGAACCCTCGGCATGACCGAACAGCTCACTGCTAAGCAGCTCGCGTGAGAGGCCGCCACAGTTCAGTGCCACGAATGGCGCGCTCTTGTCCGCATTTGCTTCGTGAATGCCGCGCGCGAACACCTCTTTGCCGACTCCGGTTTCGCCGAGCAGCAGCACCGGCACGCGTGACTTTCCCAGATGCCTTGCTCGGGAGATGGTCTGCTGAATCGCCGCGGAGTGGCCGATAACGCGCTCAAACGAGCGGTCGGAAGACGCAGCCACGGGCTCAGGAACCGACCGGGCGGTGCCGCGCGCGCGCTGGTGGAAGGGCAATGTCAGCAGCGCCCCGACCTGTCTCCCGCTAACCATCACCGGCTCCAGCCAGTCACGACTCGCCCACGCCGGCAGCGTGATCGGCACACCGTTGCCACCGATCGTGATCTCGGTCAGCCGCGGTCCTGCGGGGCGACCATCTGCGCGCCCTAGCTCGGCCAGCATCTGCGTGGCGAGGCCGTTGGCCTTGATTGCCCTGCCTCTGCGATCAAACAGAATGACGCCATCGCTCATATTGTCCGTAACGCGCTCGATGCAAGCCTCAAGCAGGCTGCAGCGGATGTCCAATTCGGTCTGCGCCAGCCTTCCCTCGATGCGCGCCGCCGTAGATACCACCAGCGCCAGCGCGTGGCGGCTGTAGGACGTGGTGAGACCCGACACATCGAGCACCCCCAGCGTGCTGTTGTCGAGCGGATCGCGGATCACCGTGGCGGAACACGACCAGCGCTTGATGCCCTCGCAATAGTGTTCTGCCGAGTGTATCTGCACGGGCTGCCCGATCTCCAGCGTTGTGCCGATCGCGTTGGTGCCGCAGGCCGGCTCGCTCCAGTCGGCCCCCGAGATCAGATGGACGTTCTCCGCAGCGCCCAGTGTTGAGGTATCGCCCTCCAGATTCAGAACCGTGCCGCGGGCATCGGTCAGGACCATCACCGTACCCGTCTCAGTCAGGAAATCTCGCGCCAGTGCCATCACCGGCGTGCTGGCGCCGAGCAATTCGGCGCATTGATCCCGCAGTAGATGCAGCTTGTCCTCGGACATCGGTAGCGGTGCGTTGGCGCGGTCCGGGTTGACGCTGGCTTGCTGGCAGCGGCGCCATGAATCGTCGATCAGCCGCCGGAGGGTGCTCGAGTCGGCTTCGCGACCGCACTGGAATCGTTCCCAAGCGGACATGACGCGGCCGTCATTCTCCGGTCGCGAGAACATCTGCTCTAAAGCTCTGGCGGGCATTCTGGTTGTCTCCTGCGTGTGTCGTTCACTTCTCATCGACCAGAGTCTGATCATTCAGCCGGACAACCGTAGGTTAGAGCCGGTGGCGAATTGGATCACCACCTAAAAGAGTGGTATGGCTGGATACATTGGGTAGTACTGGCGCCGCTGACAGCACACCCACCTCCTGAGGCTTGGGCAACAGCGACGAGTCGGCGAGGAATTCACCCGGTCCACTCGCCTATCCGCGATGGTCTGCATTCGAAACCTGCGCGCTACCAGCCTGCCAACAGCAAGAGTGCGAGTGCAATGGAGAAACTTCCGGGGGAACCCTGACGGCGGCATAACGTGGTCAAGCAGCGTTGGCTATGTGCGCGTCCGCTTGGGGTTTTACGGACTCTGGGGGTGATTTATAGTAAGGGTACCAGGGCC
Source organism: Cupriavidus sp. MPR-AND1C (assembly GCF_058809705.1). NCBI lineage: Bacteria > Pseudomonadati > Pseudomonadota > Betaproteobacteria > Burkholderiales > Burkholderiaceae > Cupriavidus > Cupriavidus sp. MPR-AND1C. The sequence continues at coordinate 13,036 of NZ_JBXASU010000002.1, forward strand.
GGAAATGCCGCATCGCAGCATGGTCCCTCAAAAATTGCTACATCGGAGACAAGTTGAATGACAGCGTCAGCACCCCCGTCAAGGCCCGCCAGTCCGTCGGCGATGTGCACGTTAGAGTTCACATTCTTCCCGCAACGTCAACAATGACGCGTCAGTCGTCGGTCAATTTCCCTCGCATGCAAGACAGAAGACAGACCTCATGACTGAACGTGTACCCAAGTTTCCGCCCACGACGGGTGTGGGCAATCCCAGTCAGGAAGAGAGAGTCGGAATCCGCCAAAGCCCACTGGTTACAACAAAGCTAAAACCGCCCTTCAACAAGGCGAAGCTGATTGAACGCGCGCGTCTTGTGGGGATTCTCGGGCAAACACTAGCCCATAAGCTGGTACTGATCCACGGCCCCGCCGGCTTTGGCAAGACAACGCTGGCAGCACAATGGTACGCACGGCTTTCACAAGAAGGCGCAGTGGTTGCCTGGCTCTCTGTAGATGCGTCGGACAACGACCTTGAGCGCCTTCTTGCCTATGTCGTCGAAGCCATCCGCACCGTTGAGCCGGATATCGGCTCCGGTCTGGCACAAGTGATTGAATCGAATCCTGGCAATGCCACGGAATTCGTCATGGGTAGTCTCATTAATGAATTCGAGCTTTATGATCAGGAATTCGTGCTCTTCCTGGATGATTGGCACCTGGTCAGCGAGCCAAAGATTCATGCGGCATTGGAACTCTTCCTCTCACGCGTTCCACCGAACTTCCATCTGGTCGTCGCAAGTCGGACTCGGGTTGGCTTGCCGCTAGCGAGGCTCAGAGTACAAAACGAACTCATCGAAATTAACGCGACGGATCTGCGATTCGACTACGAAGAATCGAGCATGTTCCTGTCCAATACCAAGGCGCTCGAACTTAGCCCAGTGGATTTAGCCACGTTGTGGCGCAGCACGGAGGGATGGGTCGCAGCACTTCAACTGGCGGCAATATCGTTGCGACGTGCCGGGAACCGAGAGAGCCTCCTACACTGGGCTTCCGGCACACCTCGCGATATCGGTGAATATCTCGCCGAAAATGTGCTGGCCAGCCTGCCCAATGACATGATCGACTTCCTGCTCAAGACTTCGTTGCTAGGGCGACTATCTCCTGGCCTGTGCAACGCTGTCACCGGGCGGCAGGACAGCGCGCACATTCTGGATGTGCTCGAACGACAGGATCTCTTTCTGCTGCCCTTGGACGAGGACAGGCAGTGGTTCCGCTATCACCATTTGTTCGCCGGGTTCCTGCAGCGAAAACTGGAGAGGGACTTTCCCACACTCATCCCGTCCCTTCATCTTGCCGCCTCAGTCTGGTTTTCTCTGCATGGGCAGACCATGGAGTCTCTGAGTCATGCATTGGCCGCCGGTGAGAAACATCGTGCGATCGAGCTGGTTGAAAAAGATGCGATGTCGCTGGTGCAGAACAGTTATATGGGTTCCCTGCTCGGCCTCGTGAGCCAACTGCCGAAAGACCTGCTTGTCGACAGGCCTCTACTCCAGACGGCGATAGCGTGGGCTAACTGCCTCACACATCATCCTCACGCGGCAGAGGAGGCACTATCGCATGTTGCGCGAATTGCGGCCAATGCTACTCCCTCGGAAAAAAAACTTCTGACTCATGAGGCTGATGTCATTCGCGCCTGCATTGCCATATATGCGGACGAAATCGATGACGTGGAGCGAATGGTCCAACCATGCCTTGAATCCAGCTCCGAATACCCACCCTGGGTCGTTGGGGTCGCAGCCAATATCTTGACTTACCGATACATCCATACGTTCCAGTTTGACAAGGTTCCGCCATTGCAGACTTGGGCTCGCGATTTCCAGGACCGTGCGCAGGGGCTATTCAGTGCGGTATATGGTCGTTGTTTCTCCGGTATTGCAGCCTACTTGTCCGGAAACCTCCACCTAGGCAAGAAGCATTTTCTTGACGCATTTGTACTGGCTCAAAACACCGCCGGAAAAGAATCACACGCCGCCCATCTATCAGGTTCCCTCCTGGGTCAGATGAAATACGAGATGAATGAGCTTGAAGAAGCGGAACAACTCCTTCAAGACAGCCGAGTACTTGGATTCGAAGGCGGAGTTGTTGACTTCTATATGGCGACTTTCATTTCCTCTGCCAGGTTGATGGTTCTGAAGGGTGATCGCGGCGCCGCAAGCATTATCCTCAAGGAAGGTCAGGAAACAGCCAAGCATGTGGGACTCACTCGCCTCGGTGTGGCCGTTGCCTGCGAGCAGGCACGGATCAGCCTCTTGGCTGGCGACATTCACACAGCCGAGCAAATACTAGACGGCTCGCACTTCCAGCAATACCACGGTGAGGTGCCAGCCGCAGGGATAGGGGGGCAAATTTGGGATACCCTCCAAGTTGCGAGAGCTCGTCTACTCTGTGAGCAGGGTCATCCGGAACAGGCGATCGCTATCCTGCGCCTCCAATCAGAGCGCGCCAGAGCAACTGGACGCATGTATCACGAGATCGTAGTGAGCGTCTTGATGGCTATTGCACTCAGTCTCTCTGGAAAGGAATCGGAAGCGGAAGACGTGTTGACAAGAGCGGTAACAGAAGGGGTATCGCTCGGCTTCGTTCGAATCTTCCTGGACGAGGGACAGCGCGTCATCAGGCTTCTGGAGCGGCTGCGTGAGAAAGCACGCCGTCACCAAGGATCCTCCGGCGCGCACTCCGATGTCGGCGCGGCAGCAAACCTGTTGATCACAGCTAGTAGAGCCCCTGCTCGAGGTCTGCCTCTACAATTGCCAATGAAGCAGCCAATTCCTAAGCTAGATGCTGGAGACGATCCAAAGCCACCCTTCGATGATCGCCTGAAAGGTCGTGAAATCGAAATTCTCAAACTTATTGATCAAGGTCACTCAAACAAAGAGATCGCGCGAGCGCTGAGCATTAGCGTTGATACGGTCAAGTGGTACCTTAAATCGATATTCAATAAGCTGTGTGTGGCGCGCCGCGGTCAAGCGATTGCTGAGGCGAGAAGGCTACGGCTGCTTGATAAGGCGTAACACGGATCCAGATTGAGCAGCCCCTTCGCTAAGGCTGCTATTGAAGAGAATGACGACCTGTGCAAGCTGCTTGCGCATGAGACGACGTAGAAGTGTCTTACTAAAAAGGCTGAGACCAATGTTTTCAGTCAATGACAAACCACGATCAGGATAATTACCTCTAAATTCTTTGTAAGCAAAAAACACGGCGGACGCCACGCAGAAAACAAAGAACCCGATCATAATCCATGCGGTTATACACATCTCTGACCTATCAAGGCGACCGAGGGGACGCAGGAAAGCTGTTTACTTTCAATGACTTGAGACGGCACTTGTAAACTCCCCGAGCCTCGCGCTTACTCTCGCATTTTGGGCGACGCATTATCTACTGAATCGACGCACTGGGCAGCGACTGAATTTGCTCAACTGGATCTCGGTGATGCGCACCTCGACAAGCGAACGAGGATATTCATGGAGCGATTGGCGGCCGATCCGATGGCCAGCGTTCCGAAGGCATGTCACGGCTGGGGAGAGACTATGGAAGCCTATCGCTTCTTTGGCAACGACAGCGTTGACTGGCGCGATATTCTGGCGCCGCATTGGCAGCAGACCCAACAGAGAATGCAGGCTCAGCCGGTCGTGCTGCGTCTTCAGGACACGACGGAACTTGATTTCAACGGCCAAGGGCCGATCGGTCTGGGGCCGCTGAGCTATGAAGCGCAGCGCGGCATGTATTTGACCCGCCCTATGCCGTCACACCGCAACGCGAGCCGCTTGGCGTGCTGCACGCGTGGATGTGGGCACGCGAGAAGCGGGACAAATTTGGCAAGTGCAGTGGGCCAAAGGTACCTGTTGACCCGTGTCAGGCAGCCCGCCAAGCCAAGCCTGAACGAAGTGCTGCGCCCGATTGCTCGCCTTGGCGGATTCCTTGGTCGCAAGGGCAATGACGATCCAGGCGCGAATACGATTTGGCTTGGCTGCAAGCCAAAATGATTTCCGCGCAGTGACCACGCAGTAATCGGGTCATTCCAAGATGTTGTGGTTCGCCATTCCGTTCACGCTCTCCCGGATTCCATTCCTCGCCATCCCGTCGCATCGCCAACTGTACTGTCTTGCACATGACAATGTGGCGTCTCACCGGGCAGTAGCATCCGGCCTGACGCTTGTACAACGGACACAGAGAATAACTGAAGCGTCTTGACGAGACGCAATGGTCATGGGCGAGTGGCCGACCATTGCTACAAAACATCAGAGGAGACCAGACACATGAAGTACCATGCATTCATGCACACAGTCCGCAAGGGCTTTGTTCTCGCTATTGGATCGACCGCAATACTTGCTGCATGTGGAGGAGACGATAATACGGCATCGTCTGCGGCGACCACGACATCACCAAGTAGCCCGAGCGCGCCAAGCAAGACTCCTGCCGAGTTGTGTGCGGGTTTTCAAAATCTCGAGATTCCCGCTTCGGCGATAGGTCTTCCCACAACTGGCGCATCTGTATCCAGCGCGACCTTGGTAGCGTCAACTGAAACCGGCAACCAGTCGGGCGAATATTGCAAAGTGTTGGGGAAGATTCATCCGGTGGATTTTCAGGCGCCTGATATCCGCTTTGAAGTGGACCTTCCGAGCAACTGGAATGAAAAGTCCGTTCACTTCGGTGGCGGTGGCCTGGACGGTACCATTCCGGCAACTGCCAGTTTCGCTAGCTCCGCGCTCACTCTCACGGAGCGCACCGGAACCAAGACGCCGTTGGCACGGGGCTTCGTGACCCTCGGCAGTGACAGCGGGCACCAGGGAACCTTTTCTGAAGGCGTGTTCTTGCAGAACGATGAAGCTCTGGCGAACTACGCCGGTGAGCACGTCAAGAAGACGCACGACGTCGCTGCGTTTCTGGCGCAAAGCCGCTATGGAAAATCCTTCCTTCACAGCTACTACATTGGTGGTTCGGGAGGCGGCCGACAAGGCCTGGTGGCCGCCCAGCGATATCCAGCCGACTATGATGGCGTAATTTCAACTTACCCGGCCTCCGAGCTTCTGGGCCTCTCCTTTGCCATGGGACGGGTCTCGCAGGCCTCGCTTGCACCTGGAGGATTTATTACATCGGCGAAGGCGACAGTTCTTAAAGCGGCTGTGATGGCTCAATGCGATGCGCTGGACGGCGCAACAGATGGTCTCATTAGCAACCCGTCGACCTGCAACTTCGATCCGTCGACATTGCGGTGCCCAGGGGGGGCTGATACAGGCAATACCTGCTTGTCTGACGCACAACTTAATACCGTCAACACTATCGCTACGCCGTTGACGACCACTTTTGATTTCGCTAACGGCATCCATACGATCCCCGGTTACAACATCCTCGCCGGGACCGACTTCTGGAACGGCCTCGTGGCGCCTCTGGGTCTGTCCCCAACAGAGGCCTTGGCGGATCCTGCCTCGGGCCAAGGATCGTTCTTCTATGCGTTCCCATATGCGCTTGTGAATTTTGCGATTTCCCGCACCCAACTTGTAGACTTCATGTCGTTTAACTTTTCCAATCCCGGCACCCTCACGGCGCGGACGCAGGCGGTCAGCAACATGATGGATGCCACGAGCACCGATCTGGCCACCTTCAAGGCGCGGGGCGGAAAGCTGATTCTTCAGCACGGGCAGTCCGACCAGTTCATCCCTGCCCAGATGTCAGTTGATTACTACAATCGTCTTTTGACACGATATGGGCAAGCGACCGTTAATGAATTTGTGAAATTTTATCTGGTGCCAGGGGCGGCGCATGGCTTTGGCGGACAATTTGGGGGGGCCTATGACGCCCTGACTGTCCTTGACAACTGGGTGACAAGCGGTAATCCGCCCAACCAACTCGTCGTCACGGATGCGAATGGGCCGACAGCCAACCGCACGCGTCCCCTTTGCGAATATCCAACGTGGCCAAAGTACGTCAGCGGCGACGTGAATTCCGCGACTAGCTTTACCTGCGCACAATAGCGACGAAAGCACGTTGACGATACCTCCACGGTGCTACATTGCGGCGCCGGCATTCATGCCGTCCAGCTAGCCGCCAATGGTTGTTCGAGGTCTCCAGACCTTTGTCACATGGCGTTAGGGGTAGTGCCAGGCATCTTTAATTGGAGGGGCGCAGGGCCTAAGAACGGAGCGAACTTTGCGCAGGTTTTACGGGTGGGCCGAGGAGAAGCGTTTGCTCCAAAGCGCCGGACCCACCCCTTTTCGCTCCCACCTAGCCCACCGCTGTCAGCCTTGCGTCACAAGCCTATACCGTTCGGACTATCGGTGTGCAGACTAGATCCTGAGATCCGCGACGACTCGTCAAAATGCAACCGAGCTGCTTCGACCTCGGGCAACTTGGCAAGCGTCCATTCGTGCAGCGCTCGAAACGGTTGTTGCAAGGTTCGGCCAAGCGGAGTGATCTCATACTGCACCGCCACCGGCGAAAACGTGATGACGTGCCGCGAGACCAGGCCATTACGTTCAAGCCGCCGGAGGCACTGCGTGAGCGCCTTCTGCGTCACCCCCTCAAGTCGACGCCTGATGGCGTTGAAGCGCTGCGGCCCGTCATCGAGGACGGCCAGAACCATCATCGACCACTTATCTGCGATCTGGTCAAAAAGCGCCCGGCTAGGGCAATCCGACGAGAAGCATTGCGGCTTTAATTCGAGCACTGGAGGTTTCCTCTGATATACCTAGGCTACTAGTGGCGCCTAATTGAAATTTGATTTACCAAATATACTACATGCCCTCCTGACGCAATAGGGTTCATTTCGATGTCAATCCTGATACCAACCGAGTGCCGCCCACCCTCGCCGCGGGGCAGAGGGTCCGAACTGCGCAGGTTGGGCGAAGAAAGTGAAGGGAGTCGCCACAATTGGTGTTGGTTCAGTTGGTCTGGACAGGACGTCACTAGCGCCTATGCCGACATGGGTTCAGCCCCGTACCCTGACAGTAGGTATCCTCAGACCTACTAGGGCGATCAAGAGTGCCTAATTGACACTAGGTTTGTTATTGATACCATGCCCATTGTCACCTTGAGGAAAAACGGTCCGAGCCGTCACCCTCGTTCGCCACGCTTGCTGGCGGTTTGCAACCCGTCAATAGTCATCCGACAGGAGGCACTTCTTTGATTAAACCGTGGGTGAGCAATCGTTGAGCGCGAGTGGACACCCATAGATTGAACATCTCAGGAAAGAATGAAAAACTCAAAGCTTTTAACTGCCGTGGGCAACGAAGATCTCTCCTTCAAGAATCGAGTCTTCATGGCACCGATGACAAGAGGTCGATCCAAGGATCAGGTTGCCAACGAATTAACTGCGACCTATTACGCGCAGCGCGCATCGGCGGGTCTTATTTTCTCAGAAGGCACTCAAATCAGTCCCCAGGCGGTCGGATGGGCGAATACCCCCGGAATTTATGCTCCTGAGCAGATTGCGGGTTGGAAGAAGGTAACCCAGGCTGTTCATGAAGCCGGTGGTCTTATTTTCGCCCAGCTCTGGCATACCGGAAGAGCATCCCACCCTGATTTTCATGGTGGAAAACTCCCGGTCGCACCATCGGCAGTCCCCTTCCATAGCCAGGCGTTCACGCCAGAAGGCGTCAAACCGTCTGTGACACCACGCGAACTGACAATCGATGAAATCAAGGCCACCATCGCAGACTACGAAAAAGCTGCACAGGCCGCGAAAGAGGCGGGCTTTGATGGTGTCGAGGTTCATGGTGCCAATGGTTACCTGCCCGCCCAGTTTCTAGAGGACGGCCCAAACAAACGAACAGACGATTATGGCGGCACCATTGAGAAGCGAGCTCGGTTCCTGCTTGAGGCCACCGACGCTGCAATAAAGGTCTTCGGACCGGCCCGCGTCTCGGTCAGGCTTTCGCCCCGTATTCCGTACAATGACATGGGCGACTCCAATCTCGAGCAGACCTACATGTTCGCGGTGGAAGCGCTGGAAAAGAAAAAGATTGGAATCCTGCATTTCATGGAATCTGCGACCCTACCGGAAGGTCTGAAACCGCTGGCGCCCGAGGCTCGAAAGCGTTTCTCAGGGCTTCTCGTATTAAACGTTGGCTATGATCAGACGTCCGCGGAACAGGCGCTGCAAGCTGGCTTGGCCGATGCAATTACATTTGGGACCCTGTTCATAAGCAACCCTGACCTGCCGCAACGCTTCGGCTTGGATGCGCCTCTGGCCACCTCGGACACCTCTACCTACTACAGCGGTTCCGAAGAAGGCTATATTGACTATCCTCCGCTGGCGTAGCCGACATCCTGGCTCCAGACTCAGGAGAACTATATAGATCGAAGCGGAATCGGTTAGCTGAGGTTTCCTAATCTTTCTCATCTTGTTCCGTCCAGCTCTACGCTTTCGCACCCCGGCGACGGACAAGCCTGCATCGCACTCGTTGCCTAGGACAACAATCCGAGCTGGGAACACCTCTGCGAGGGGCTGTCGGAGTTGGCCACCTTGCTTGGCCTGCCGCGGTGCCGCGCCATCCGCCTAGTCCAGCGAACCGGTTCGGCCCAAGGATTCTGATCACGGCCCTGGCGCGAGCCGGCGAAGGCGCCTTGCCCTGATCCGGTGGCATAATTGGCTCAGCGTTATCGATGACTTCGCACTTTCCTGGTGCGAGCAGAGCGACGAGTAGCCTGGCATGCAAGATCTTTTGAATCCCCAGCGTGTTCGCATCCGGCGCCGCGGCGCCGACAAGCATCCGCTTATTCTCAAAGCTGCGCGGGACCTGGTTTCACGGTCGGGATTTCGCGAGGCACAGATGACGGCTATCGCTGATGCCGCGGGCATCGCCATTGGCACGCTTTACCGCTACTTTCCCTCCAAGACCGAGCTCATGGTCGAAGTCGTCAAGACCACGGCGCAACGGGAAGTGGATGTGGTCGCAGGCATCGCCATGGGCGACGGGACTGCGTGCGAGCGGCTCGGTGCGGCCGCCTGGACCTTCGCCAGTCGTGCCTTGCGAGGTCGCCGGCTCGCGCACGCGCTGGTTGCTGAGCCGGTAGAGCCAGAGGTGGAGGCTGCAAGGCTGACTTATCACCGTGCGCTGTCCAGGGTATTCAAGACGATCATCGAGCAGGGCGTTGCCGGGGGCGAGTTTCCAGCCCAGGATGTTGCGGCGTCGGCTGACTGCATCGTCGGCTGCCTGTTCGAAGGGCTCGTCGCGCCGCTGAGCTCCGAACCCCGGCCAGATACCGCGCCGTTGATCCCGCAGGCGGCAACCATTATCACTTTCTGCCTTCGCGGTGTTTCCGGTCGCCCTTTGCGTTTCCCGCCCTAGGAGTGCGTCGTTCGCGGCTCATGCAGGCATGTGCGACACGCCTTTCACATAAAATGAACCTCCGTTTCACTTACGGTAAACTATCGACGCACACGATTTGTGGCTCTTGCGCCGCAAATCTTCCGGATGATCCCCTTTTGTTAGGATTTTCCCTGCCTAGCTAATCCTTGACAGAGGATGGGACGCGCCGTAGTCTTAAGTGAAATCACAATTTCACTTAAGACTGCGGCAGCCTGACCGGCGCTGAATGCAAGGAGACACGCATGCACACTCAATCGTGCCACCCACGCAAGAAAGGAGTTGTCATGCAAACGCTGTCGAACCCGCATCGGGAACGATCCGTTACCCCCGAATTTCTCCTGCGCACGCGCTCGTCCCGCTCCGCCTCATTAGAATCCTTCGTCGAAAGCGCTACGTGGTTTGCTGGCTTGACGGCCGAGGAACAAGCCAGAGTGCAGGCCGACGCCTACGAGCGCCAATATCCCGCCGGCGGAGTGGCTTGCCATCGTGGGGACCCCGCCGATCACTGGCTGGCCGTGATCGAAGGCATGGCGAAGGTCGACACCGCATCGGCCTGCGGGCGGGCTATCACGTTCGCCGGCGTTCCGGCCGGATCATGGTTTGGTGAGGGGGCGGTCCTGAAGCGCGAGCCGCGCCCATATTCGGTAGTTGCGATCAAGGAGAGCCGCGTGGCCTTTGTGCCCCGTGCGACTTTCCTTTGGCTCCTTGACCGCAATCCCGCCTTCAGCCGCTATGTCATCGACCAGCTCAATGCCCGGTGCGGCTACTACGTTGGCCTGGTCCACAACCTGCGCCTGCATGAAGCTGCAGCTCGCGTCGCATTCTGCCTGGCCGAACTGTTTCACCAGCAACTCTACCCGTCCACCGACCGGACACTGAGCCTGTCTCAGGAGGAAGTCGGCCGTCTGTCCGGCCTGTCAAGGCAGAACACCAATCGGGCGCTTCGCGAACTGGCCGACGCCGGCATGCTTGCCATGGAGTATGGCTCCATACAGATCCTCGATCTCGAAGGGCTGCGGCAGTTTGCCCACATCGGTGACTGAAGGCCGCCGCAGGGGCTCCCGTGACGCGCGCTGGAAGACAAATGGCGGCGCGCCACGTTGCCATTGATGGCGTCAGACCAGTTCGACTGCCACAGCGGTAGCCTCACCGCCCCCGATACAGAGGCTTGCAATACCTCGCTTGCCACCGATTCTTCGAAGCGCACCAAGCAGCGTGACGAGAATTCGCGCGCCCGAAGCGCCGATAGGATGTCCCAATGCGCACGCCCCGCCGTGGACGTTCACCTGGTCCCGATCCAACTTGAGATCATGAACAGCCGCCATTGCGACCACTGCGAAGGCCTCATTGATTTCCCACAGATCGACATCGGCGGTCGCCCATCCGGCGCGATCCAGGAGCTTGCGAATGGCATCAATCGGCGCCGTCGCGAACTTGGCGGGCTCCTGGGCATGGCTCGCATGACCGACGATCCGCGCGAGGGGGCGTACGCCCATGCGCTCGGCGACGGACTGGCGGGTAAGCACCAGCGCCGCGGCGCCGTCCGAAATCGAACTGGAGTTTGCTGGCGTCACGGTGCCATCCTGCCTGAAAGCGGGCTTCAGGGTAGGAATGCGGCACAGGTCGGCCTTGAGCGGCTGCTCGTCTTCCCGGACCGTCGCACTGCTCTTGCGCCCCGTGACGGTCACCGGCACGGTCTCCCAGGAAAAGTGCCCCGCCTGAATGGCCGCCTGCGCGCGCAGCGTCGAGAGAACCGCCCACTCGTCCTGTGCATGCCGGCTGAAGCGATATGCGTCGGCGCAATCTTCCGCAAACGTTCCCATCAACCGGCCACGCGTATCGTCGCCATAGTGGTCCTCGAGGCCATCGAAGAACATGTGGTCAATGAGCTTGCCGTGGCCAAGCCTGTATCCCGCACGCGCTTTCGGCAACAAGTACGGCGCGTTCGACATCGACTCCATGCCGCCTGCCACCATGAGGTCGTTCGATCCAGCAAGAAGGAGGTCATGGGCTAACATCACCGACTTCATGCCCGAACCGCAGACCTTGCTGATCGTCGTGCATGGCACGCCAAGCGGCAGGCCTGCGTTGATGGACGCCTGCCGCGCCGGGGCTTGCCCAAGTCCGGCGGGAAGGACACATCCCATCAGCAGTTCCTGGACCGACGCGGGATCGATCTTTGCCCGCTCCACGGCGGCCTGGATGGCGGCGCCCCCCAGCTCCGGCGCTGTCAACGATGCCAACGCGCCCTGGAAGCCACCGATCGGTGTGCGGGCCGCGGACATGATCACCACGGGATCGTTTGTGTTCGTCATGCCAATCTCCTTCATTTTGCCGCCATGCGGATTGCGCCATCGAGACGAATGACTTCGCCGTTCAGATATGGACTGCCGATGATGTGTTTCACAAGGTCCGCGAACTCCGTTGGCCGTCCCATACGCTGTGGAAAGGGCACGGCGTCCCCAAGCGCCTTTTGCACTTCTGCCGGCATACCCAGTAGCATCGGCGTCTCCATGATTCCCGGCGCGATTGCCATGACCCGGATGCCGAAGCGCGCCAGCTCGCGGGCCAGCGGTAACGTCATGGCGACGATGGCGCCCTTCGAGGCGGCGTAGGCGGTCTGCCCAACCTGGCCATCGAATGCGGCAATGGAGGCCGTGTTGACGATGACGCCCCGCTCGCCATCCGCCAGCGCCTCCTGACCGGCCATAATCTCCGCCCCAAGGCGCAGCACGTTGAAGGTGCCACCGACGTTGATCTGCATGGTCCGGCTGAAAGAAGCCATGGCATGCACCCCGCTCTTGCCAATGACTTTCTCAGCGGGCGCCACGCCAGCGCAGTTGATCACGCCGCGCAGTACGCCCAATCGCGTTGCGAATGCGTACATGCCCTGCACGCTTTCTTCGTCCGTGACATCGGTCCGCACGAAGGCGCCGCCTGATGTTTTGGCGACAGCTTGGCCGGCATCCGCATCGCGGTCCGCGATCACGACTTTGGCGCCATTTTCGGCAAGGGCATGTACCGTGGCAGCGCCCAGCCCAGATCCGCCGCCCGTCACTATAAAAACATTGTCCTGAATTTGCATATCGGTAAATCGGTAAGAGTGGTTTAGTGATGAGTGGACGACCGTACATCCAGCGAGGCGAGCGAACTACCTTGTTTCGTCCGCACGGAGGCGCTGCGGCGGTGGTCGACCAGCGTGACGGCAAGCGTTCCAATCACACCGGCAATACCGATCGCAAGAAAGTTCTGCTCAAGCGGCAGCTTCATAGCGACCAGCATCCCAATCAGCACCGGTGCCACGATGGCGCCAAGACGGCCAATTCCCGAGGCGAAGCCGACGCCGGTCGATCGAATGGAGCCGGGGTAAAACTCGCCAGCGTATGCGTACGCGAGCAACTGCGTACCCAGCGTCGATGCGCCGACGACGAAGACAAGTACGAAGAGCAGCTCAGTAGCCTTCGTGTATCCCATGAGGGTGAGCGACACCGCACCGGTCGCGTAGAAGGCCACCAGTACATGCTTGATGTTGAACTTGTCGCCCAGCCACCCACCGCCAATCGCCCCGCATGCTGCCCCGATGTTGAACACCAGCACGAAGTTCAGCGCCGATCCGAGGCTGTAGCCAGACATCGCCATCAGCTTAGTCAGCCACGAGCTGAGCGAATAGACCATGAAAAGCCCGGTGAAGAACGCCGTCCACAGCATGACAGTGCTCAGCGCACGGCCATCGGCGAACAATGCCTTGACGGGAGCGTTGGACGCCATCGCTTCCTGCGGTACGACAAGACGATCGTCATCGGCGATGCGTAGCTCCGGCGCGATCTTCTGTACAACACGCCGGAGTGCCTCCTGCCGATTCTTCTTGGCGAGGAAGGCCATCGATTCCGGCATCGTCCACAGGATGAACGGAATGAAGAGGACCGGCAGGCCCGCCACCAAAAACACGGCCGGCCATCCGTAGGCGCCGATGAGCTGCTTGCCGGTCAGGGCGACCAGGATGCCGCCGATGGAATAACCGGCGAATACGATCGTCACCAATCTCGCCCGCACCTTGCCAGGGGCAAACTCTCCCATCTGGGCAGTGACCACCGGCAGGACACCGCCGATCCCCAACCCGGCGAGAAAGCGCATCGCGCTGAAACTGACCGGATCGCTGGTCAGGCCTGCAGCGGCAGTGAACACACTGAACAGCCCCACGCAGATGCAAATCGACAGCTTGCGACCAATCTTGTCGGCAAGCGTCCCCAGGTAGATAGCGCCCAGCATCATGCCGAACAGAGCCGAACTGGCCATGAATCCGGCCTTGGTGGCGTCCACGCCCATTGCCTTCATGATCGAAGGAAGTGCAGCGCCGACGACCGCCAAGTCATAGCCATCGAGCACGAGAATCACCACACACCAAAACAGGATGATGCCGTGAAACCCGGAGAACCGGGCGTTCTCTGCAACCTTTTGCACATCGATATCTTTTTTCATCGTCTCCTCCATGCGTGATGGATCAAGTCATTGTTGTGAAATCTTCGGTCAAGCGCGTTCCAGGCCGTGGAAACAGGTGAAGCTCGACACCGGCTCGCGCTCGGACACGAGTGTGTTTTCCACGCGGCTCTCGTCTGCGTAGCCGAGGCTCATTCCCACCAGGAACTTCTCGGTTGGCGCCAGGGAAAGCTGCTGTTCGATGATCGTGTGGTACTTCATGAACGCCGCCTGCGGGCAGGTGCTTAAACCGTGTGCACGGGCGACCACCATGATGTTTTGAAGGAACATCCCGTAGTCAAGCAGGCTGCCCTCGCTCATCACTCGGTCCACGGTGAAGAGCAATCCGACCGGCGCATCAAAGAACAGGTAATTGCGGCCATGCTGCTGCTGCATCCGCGACTTGTTGCCTTTTTCGATGCCAAGCAGCCCGTAGAGCTGCCATCCCAATGAACGGCGACGGTCCACATACGGCGAGACCCACTGCTCCGGGTAGTAGTCCCATTCATCGGAATGGCTGGTGGAAAGCGCAGGATCGTCATCGACGCGCCGGATCGCTGCGCAAAGGCGTTCCTTTGCCTCTCCGGCAACCACGTGGACCCTCCACGGTTGAATGTTGACGCCTGTTGCGGCGTAGCGAGCCACGTCAAGGATCGCTTCAATCGTTTCGACCGGGACCGTCTTCTGCAGGAAGGCCCGCACGCTGCGGCGGGTGACGATGGCCCATTCCACGGCCTGACGAATCGTTGCCAACTCGCCAGGCGGCGACGCCAATCTGTTTGCTTTCGCTTTCACTTTCACTTTCGCTTCCCTTCTCACCAGCTCACACGAGCGTGTGGGAAGGAGCGTAGTGCCGGCCCAGAGTTCTCACTGTCACGTAGCCGACAATCGCGTCAGATGGCTGCGGATGCTTCGAGCACGGCATTGTCCTGTGCAAGACATTGTTTGCGCGCCATGAGCGGTATCGTCACCCACTTAAGCACCTAAGATCAATCGCTGGCGGAGCACGCCCGCCAGCCTCGAAAATCTGCAGGAGACAACGCATGAACACGAACATCTACCAGGTCGGACTGGATCGCCGCGCCGCGAACCACATGCCGCTCACCCCCCTGCACTTTCTTGACCGGTGCGCCGAGCAGTATCCGGACCGCACCGCCATCATCCATGGCCCCGCTCGCCAATCCTGGAAGGTAACAAGGGAGCGTTGCAGGCAACTGGCCAGCGCGCTGGTCAAGCGCGGCGTCGGCCGCGGAGATACGGTGTCGATTCTGGCGCCAAATACACCCGCAATGGTCGAAGCCCATCACGGCATTCCGCTTAGCGGTGCCGTGCTGAATGCGATCAACTGTCGCCTGGATGCTGACGGCATTCGGTTCATCGTCACGCACGGAGAATGCAAGGTGTTGTTCGTGGACCGTGAGTTCTCGGCACTGGCTGCCGAGGCCTTGCAAGGCTTGCCGAATGCGCCACTGGTGATCGACATTGCCGACGCGCTGGCGCCGGCGGGCGAACCGATCGGCGCAATGGAGTATGAGCAATTCCTGCGCGAGGGCGACATCGACTTCCCCGGAGTCTGGCCCGATGACGAGTGGAATGCGATCGCGCTGAACTATACGTCCGGCACGACATCCGACCCCAAGGGCGTGGTGCCTAGTCATCGCGGCGCATATCTCATGAGCATGTTGCAGCTGACAGACTGGGGAATGCCGCGCGCGCCGAAGTACCTGTGGACGCTCCCCATGTTCCATGCGAACGGCTGGTGTTTTTCATGGGCCGTCACGGCGGCCGCCGGCACCCACGTTTGCCTGCGCAAGGTGACCGCTGCCAACATTTTTAGTGCAATCGAGGCATACGGTGCGGACCATTTCTGCGCCGCGCCGATCGTGCTTGCGTCACTTGCCACCGCGACGCAGGAGGAGCGCCGTCCCTTCTCGCACGTTGTGCGTATCCGCACCGCTGGGTCTCCGCCGCCTGCAAGCGTGCTCAAGGCAGTGATCGAGCAGGGCTTTGACGTCGAGCATGTGTATGGCATCACCGAAGCGTCGGGAACGCCGGTGAGTTCGTACGCGAATCCCGCATGGAATGAAAAGTCCGGCGATGAGAAGGCCCGCTTGATGGCTCGCCAGGGCAACCGCGCCGCAGGCCTCGAAGGGCTCCGTGTGGCCGACCCGGACACGATGGAATCGGTCCCCTGGGACGGCACGACACAGGGCGAGTTGCTCTTGCGCGGCAACATCGTGATGAAAGGCTACCTGAAGAACCCCGAGGCCACCGAGGCGGCTTTCGCCGGTGGGTGGTTCCACACGGGTGACCTCGCCGTCGTGCATCCGGACGGGTACGTCCAGATCACCGATCGGTCGAAGGACGTGATTATTTCAGGCGGAGAGAATATTTCTTCGGTCGAGGTCGAGGACGTCCTCCACCAGCATCCCGCCGTGCTGATTGCCGCTGTCGTGGCGCAACCTCATCCCAAATGGGGCGAGTCGCCGTGCGCGTTCATCGAACTCAAGAACGGTGTGGCAGCGCCGACGGAAGCTGAGATCATTGCGTTCTGCCGCAGCCGTCTGGCCCACTACAAGTGCCCGACCAGGGTTGTGTATGGGGCGTTACCCAAGACGGGAACCGGGAAGATTCAGAAGTATCGCTTGCGTGCGTTAGCGGGCAGCCGGGAAGCGATCACGGAACTGGCTGCCAATCACACAGATTGAGGGCACTGTCCGCGATCTACGATAGTCAGCTGCGTCGCTCTTCGCTCGTCGCCATTCGGAGCATCAGTTATTCGCCATCTGGCCCGCATGACTGATGCAGATTTTCCCGAAATGTTGGCCAGTAGCCAGGTAATCCATGGCGTCTCGCAATGCTTCGAACGGAAATACGCTGTCGACGACCGGGCGCAGCCGTTGTCCGGCAATATGTGCCGACATGGATTCGAAGTCCGCCCGGCTTCCGACGGTAATGCCTTGTAGCCGAACATGGCGCGTGACAACCTGGCCGAGAGGAATCCTGGGTTCGGAACCGGAGAGCACGCCGATCATGCTGATGGTGCCCCCCGTGCGAACTGCACGCAGCGACTGCTCGAGCGTCCCCGCTCCTCCGACTTCGATAACGTGGTCAACCCCGGCTTCGTCCGTCATCGCTTTGACGGAGCGTCCCCATTGCGGATCCGTGGTGTAGTTGATGGTCTCATCCGCACCGAGCTCTCGTGCCCGCGCCAGCTTCTTGTCACTCGACGAAGTGATGATCACATGCGCACCCAGCGACTTGGCGAACTGCAAAGCGAATAGCGAAACGCCTCCTGTGCCCTGCAACAGGACCCTGTCTCCCCCCTTCAGTCCCCCTTCAGTCACCAAAGCACGCCACGAAGTGACAGCCGCGGTGGGCAGTGTGGCCGCCTCAAAGTCGCTAAGGTGTGAAGGGACGTGACAAACGCCTTCGGCCGGCAGCACCATGTAGTCACTCATGGTTCCATCCTGTTCGCAACCCAAGCTGGAGAGCATTGTCTCGTTGCTGGGCTTTCCAGCCAGCCAAGTCTGGTAAAAAATCGGACAAACTCGATCACCCAATGCCACTCTTGACACACCATCACCCATAGCGTCAACGATGCCCACACCATCGCTAAGCAGAATCAATGGCAGATCCTGCATTCGCCTACCGTATCCACGCATGGGAATGATGAGGTCACGATAATTCAACGCCGCAGCGCTCATTCTCACTCGCACCTGGCCAGGCCCTGGTGTCGGTCGCGTACGGGTGGCCATTTTGACGTTATCCATGGACCACGCCTGATCTACTTGAAACGCGCGCATCAATTCCACCTCTCTTGTCAGCTCTTCCACTGGATCGTTGAACCGGTACTGTGCCAATTGAACTCAGGACCGCGCCTCACCGATATCGACCTTAATCGACTCTTCTGGTTCCAATAGTGCCCCGCCTGTGTCAGCCTCAATTAAGTCGCGAAGGCTCCTGTACTGCACTCACATCTTTCCGGGCGGCAGACTTGGCTCCACTTCTGCGCATGTTCAGTATCAATGTATTGAGTTCGCCGACTACGCCCATTCGAAAGACTAGCACGCAGCCAATAAACGTCAAACCAGTCACGATAGTCACCGATTCGCCGAGGGCTCCGAACCATTCAATATGCGTGAGATCTGCGAGGAATACACCGATTTCGCCAAGCTTGTTCTCGAGGATGAGAATGATGATTGCACCGACTATCGGCCCGGTGAGCGTGCCAACACCGCCGACCAAGGTCATCAAAACCACTAGTCCCGACATTTGCCAGTGAACATCCACGAGCGTTTCGAACCCGAGGACAAACGCTTTTGTCGCGCCCGCAAGCCCAGTCAGCGCCGCGGAAAGAATGAAGGCAACAAGCTTGTAGCGATCTGCATCGTACCCGAGCGAGATGGCACGAGGCTCGTTCTCCTTCACCGCTCGCAGGATTTGCCCAAACGGAGAATGGACAATGCGGGCAATGAGTGCGAGTGTCAATGCAAAGATGACCAGGACGACGTAGTACATGACCGTATCATCAGAAAGGTCGATCATCCCCATCAGTTTCCCTCTCGGAATTCCCTGCATTCCATCCTCGCCACCCGTGAAGGAAGCTTGAAGGAAGACAAAGTAGACCATCTGCGCCAGCGCAAGGGTAATCATGGTGAAGTAGATACCCTTTCGCCGAATTGCCAGACCCGCCATAAGGAACCCCAACAACGCAGATGCCAACACGCCAAGAACGATCGATCCTTCAATCGGAATGCCCAGGTCCCTGGCTGCGTACCCTGCCATATAGCCAGCTGCGCCGAAGAGCGCGGCATGTCCAAATGAAAGGAGTCCGGTAAAGCCAATTAACAGATTGAAGGCGCAGGCAAACAGTGCGAAGCACATGATCTTCATCAATAACACCGGGTAGATCAGTGAAGGCAGGAAAATGGCGCCGCACAGCGCGATGAAACAGAACGCTATCTTACTCATCGACTACTCCATCAATTCTCTTTACCAAACAGCCCGGATGGCCGTACCAGCAGCACGATCGCCATGAGGATGAAGACCACGGTCGCGGACAATTCAGGGTAGAAAACGCGTGTCAGACCCTCAATTACGCCAAGTCCGAGACCTGTCAGGATCGAACCGATGATCGACCCCATCCCCCCGATGACGACCACCGCAAAGACTGTGATGATCAGGCTCGAACCCATGAGCGAAGACACCTGGATCACGGGCGCAGCGAGAACTCCGGCGAACGCGGCAAGCGCCACGCCAAACGCATATGTCAGCGTGACCATGACTGGCACATTGACACCGAATGCCTCAACGAGCTTCGGGTTCTCCGTCCCCGCCCGGAGGTAGGCTCCAAGCTTCGTGCGCTCAATCACGTACCAGGTACCCATGCAGACCAGAAGTGAGGCTGCCACGACCCATGCTCTATAGGTAGGCAACACCATGAACCCAAGGTTTATGCCACCGGACAGCGCATCCGGTGCGGCATAAGGCTGCCCCGAGACACCGTAGGCGGCCCGGAATACACCTTCCACAACCAAGGTAATCCCAAGGGTCAACAGTAAGCCGTAGATATGGTCTACCTTGTACAGCCAACGCAGCATGGTCCGCTCGATCAGGAGTCCAATAACGCCAACAATGAGTGGCGATGCGAGCAGCATCACCCAATAGTTGATACCAAAGTAATTCATCCCCATCCAGGCGAGGAACGCTCCTACCATGTAAAGCGCCCCATGCGCGAAGTTGATGACGTTGAGCAACCCAAAAATGACTGCCAGCCCAAGCGAAAGCATCGCGTAGAAGGAGCCATTAATGAGGCCAATCAAAAGTTGGCTCATCAGGGCTGGCATTGGAATTCCAAGAATCTCGTCCATCTCATCAGACTCCCAGTAGTTCACCTAGCAACGAGGTCTTTTCATGAAGCTCGCCCGCGGTAAAATGTTCGATGGTTTCGCCATGCTCGACGATGTAAAAGCGATCCGCCAACGGCGCCGCAAAGTTGAAGTTTTGCTCTACCATGACGATGGTGTACCCTTTTTCCTTAAGCCTGAGTATCATGCGCGCGAGAGCTTGAACGATCACGGGGGCCAGACCCTCCGATATCTCGTCAAGAAGAAGTAGCCTCGCGCCGGTGCGGAGAATTCGCGCCACAGCAAGCATTTGCTGCTCTCCTCCAGACAATCTCGTGCCGGGGCTATTTTTTCGCTCCGCGAGGTTCGGAAACATGCCGTAGATCTCATCGATCGACATGCCACGGTCGGATCTCGACAACGTAGGCGGCAGCATCAGGTTCTCTTGCGTAGTGAGACCGGAGAAGATGCCGCGCTCCTCCGGGCAGTAGCCGATCCCCAGGTGGGCAATCCTGTGGGTTGCCATATGCACTGACTCGATCCCACCCACCTTAATCGAACCCCTCCGGCTACCTGTAAGCCCCATAATTGCCCGGAGTGTTGTGGTTCGGCCGGCACCATTTCGGCCAAGCAGCGTAACAACCTCCCCCTTGTTCACCGAGAAGTTGAGCCCGTGCAAAATGTGGGACTCCCCATACCAGGCATGCAAATCGACGACCTCAAGCGCCTTTTCCATCCCCACTCCCCCTGGCGAGCAATCTCGCCCTATGTTCAATGCGAGCCCACCAAGGACCCGCTTGTAGTTCCCATATACGCTTCCATGACCTGCGGAATCGCGGATACCTCCGCATACGTTCCTTCGGCCAGTAGCGCTCCACGCTGCAAGACGGAAATTCGATCGCAGATGCCAGAGACAACATTCATGTTGTGCTCAACCATCAGGATGGTTCGGCCTGCAGATACGCGTTTGATCAGCTCGGCTACCCGGGAGACATCTTCATGCCCCATCCCCTGCGTCGGCTCATCGAGCAGCATCAGCTCTGGCTCCATGCCCAGAGTGGTTGCAATCTCGAGCGCCCTCTTTCGCCCATAGGGAAGGTCTACAGCGATGGCGTCGGCATAAGCGGCGAGGTCAACCTCCTCCAGCAACGCCATGGCGCGCTCATTGAGACGATGCAGTGTGCGATCGCTCTTCCAGAAGTGGAAGGAGGTACCAAGCGCGCGATGAAGGCCGATCCGCACGTTCTCCAGGACCGTAAGGTGGGGAAACACCGCAGATATCTGGAACGAGCGGATGATCCCGTCTTTCGCCAACTGTGCGGGCTTGGCACCGGTGACGTCTCGACCGTTGTACAAGATTGCCCCGCTACTCGGAGCAAGGAACTTCGTCAGAAGGTTGAAGCAGGTTGTCTTGCCTGCGCCGTTTGGTCCAATCAATGCGTGAATATGGCCACGTTGAATCTTCAGATTCACGTCTGATACGGCGGTAAAGCCTTTGAACTGTTTCGTAAGGCTGCGCGTCTCTAGGATGACGTCCATCATCGTCACCTCCCAATCATGAATGTAGGTCGCTCCGTGCAGTGCGGCCGCAGCGATGAGCCGCTCGCGGGTCGGGTTGGCGGTAGGGCCAATCCCGACGCGTTGGGAGCAGGGAGTGATATCTGTCCTGGAATCTCAAGCGCTGGAGGAACTTGGCTCCAACGCGTGCCAGCCTGATCGAAAACAAAAATCGTGCGGAACCACGCTTCGCTCGCGCTTGAGAATAGGCGTCCGGCTATAGGTCTAGCCTTTCTTGAGCAAGGGGCACTTGCTCTGTTCAACCGGAATAGTCACGGTACTCGCGGGCAGCGTCTTCTTGAGTTTGTAGTAGTCCCACGGGTACTTTGACTCCGCAGGACTTTTCACCTGCATCAGATACATGTCATGCACCATTCGTCCGTCTTCGCGAATCTTTCCATTTTTCGCGAAGAAATCGTTAATGGGAAGCTCGCGCATCTTGGCCATGACGTCCTTTGCATTATCGGTACCTGCGGCCTGAACCGCTTTGAGATAGTGCATGATCGATGAGTAGTCGCCGGCATGAACCATATTCGGCATTTTATTCATCTTGTCAAAATAACGCTTCGACCATTTTCTCGTCTCGTCGTTCATGTCCCAATAGAACGGCGTCGTCAGCAGGAGGCCTTGCGCAATATTCAACCCCATCCCGTGAACGTCGGTAATGGTGGTTGCAAGCCCGACGAGGCTTTGCTTTCCACTTCTGGTTACGCCAAACTCCTGGGCGGACTTCATGGCGTTGACAGTGTCAACACCTGCGTTGGCCAGGCCGATAACTTTTGCCTTCGACGCCTGTGCTTGCAATATGAATGAAGAGAAATCCGACGCACCGAGCGGGTGCTTTGCGGAACCGACGACTTTTCCTCCTCCGCCCTTTACGGTGCCAGCGAGTCGGTCCAGCATGAGGGTGCCAAACGCGTAGTCAGCTGCCAGAATGAACCAGGTGTCGCCATTTTGCTCAAGCATCGCCTTCGCGGTTCCGTTGGCAAACGCGTATGTATCTGCAACGTAGTGGACTGTGTTCGGTGTGCATTCCTCGTTGGTCAGCTTCTCGGTCATCGCGGCGGTCACAATCGCGATGCGATTCTTTTCGTATGCGAGCTTGCTTACCGCAATGGCTACAGCAGAGTTCGTCAGATCCGCTACCACGTCTACCTTCTGCGTGTCGAACCATTCCCGCGCTTTGGTTGACGCCGCATCTGGCTTGTTGAGGTGATCGGCAACCACGACTTCGATCGGCTTGCCTAAGACTTTCCCACCGAAATCTTCGACTGCCATCTTGATGGCTGTCACTGCTCCAGGCCCGGAGAACTCGGAGTAGGTGCCAGACAGATCCGTCAACACACCGATCTTGATGACGTCGTCCGACACCTTCGACTGCTGTGAATGCGCCGTATTGACACTCAGCGCGACGCTGATCGCCGCAGCGCCAAACTTGATGTAGCGTTTCATCCTGTCTCCTTATTTTCTTTAGTTCTGTCTCTTCTACATCTTGAACATCTGCACAATCGCAGTGATGTCCTTCGATCCTTCACCCTTCAGACTCAGCAACTGGAAGAGTTGCTTGGACAACGCTGTCATGGGCAGCGGTTGCCTCGTGCCACTCGCTGCATCAAGAGCAAGAGAGAGATCCTTGATCATCAGATCGCAGGCAAAGCCTCCGGAGAAGTCGTTCGATGCAGGCGCACTCTTCACCACGCCGGGGTATGGGTTGTAGACTTCGGATACCCAGCAACGGCCTGAGGACGTATTGATAATTGCGGCCAGCACGTCAGGAGCCAAGCCGAGGCTCACACCGAGGCACATCGACTCGGACACGGCGATCGTGGATACGCCAAGCAGGAGGTTGTTGCAAATTTTGGCCGCTTGTCCGCTTCCTGCAGGCCCGCAGTTGACAATATTCTTGCCCATTGCCATAAGGATTGGCCGGGCTGCAACGAATGCCTCTTCCGTGCCACCGACCATGAACGTCAGCGTTCCTGCTTCAGCGCCCGGGACACCTCCGGAAACCGGAGCATCAATCATCGCTTTGCCGGACGATTGAGCCATCGACTCCAGGTCACGAGCCGTTTGAGGGTCACTTGTGCTGCACTCGATGATCAGCGTGCCGTCCTTGGCATGTGCGAGCACACCGTCCGGCCCGGCAACGACACTGCGTACAATGGCCGGATTGGGGAGCATGGTGATGACGACGTCCACGGCTGCCGCAAGGTCGGCAATCGATCCGGTGGCGATGGCCCCGCGCTCAACGGCAAGGCCGATGGCCTGGGATGAAGTGTCAAATACGTGTACGGCATTCCCGCTTCGCAGCAGGTTGGAAGCCATGGGCAGGCCCATGTGGCCAAGACCGATAAAGCCGATTTTCATAGCGTCTCCTGATCGTTTGTTTTCTATTCGCGTTGGGCGGTATTAGGGATGAAGCAAGATCTTCCCAAAGTGTTTGTCCTCTGCCATGGCGTCTTGCGCGGTCAGTGCTTCAGACAATGGGTAGGTGGCCGCGATGACTGGCACTAACGCCCCGGAGACGAAAAAGGGGTAGACGTCGCGCGCGAACTCCGCAAACAGCGCGGTCTTTTGCTCGATGGTTCGCGTTCTGAAGGAGACGCCGACAAGGCTGATCCGCTTCTTGGCCAGCGTGTCAAGGTCAATCTCGCCTTTCGTGCCGCCAACCCAGCCAACGTTCACAATTCGCCCCCCAAGGGCGACGCATTCGAGGTTGTCCGAAATGACAGGACCGCCGACCATGTCGACCACAACATCTACACCGCGCCCATCGGTGACCTTGAGCACTTCTGTCGGGATATCGTGCTGTCCGTTGATCAAGAACCGATCCAAGCCCAGTTCCGCCAGACGGTCTGCTTTGGCATTGGGTCGTCCCGTGCCGATCACCCGCTTTGCCCCCATTGCCTTCGCAATTTGCAGCGCGGCAATCCCTACCGCAGAAGCGACACCTTGGATCAAGACAGTCTTGCCGGACGAGAATTGACCATTCGTGACAAGTGCGTTATGCGCGGTGGGATACACGGTTGCTACCGCGGTCGCCTGGTCGTAAGTGAACGTTGGCGGCAGACGCAGTGCGACACGGTGATCGATCGTGGCGAGCTCAGCATAAGCGCCCATCGTCATCCCCATTACCTTGTCGCCGATTTTGAATTCGCTGACGGCGGCGCCGACCGCAATGACGTCACCGGACATCTCGAGCCCGGCGATCAAGGGCTTGCCAGCTGCGGGCCCACCGTGCGCAGTGGAACGATGCAGGTCGATGCGATTGATCCCGGCGGCACGCACTGACACCAGGAGTTCGTTGGCCTCGGGTACTGGATCTTCAACGGTTCGGTACTCGAGCGTCGGACGCTCTTGTCCTGCTCCATTCACAATAACAACTGCTTTCATCATTCGTCTCCATTCCTCTATGTAGATCCGATGTTTCCATGGCCTGGGCGGCCTGACGGCCGCCGCGTATGGGATTTACGCGCTGGGATTGAATGCGAGAGAGATAGGCAGTGCGCGTTCGTCAGGCTCGGGCCAGCGTTGCGAGACCGTTTTGATCTTCGTGTAGAAGCGGGCGGCATCCGGGCCGTAGAGGTGTCCTTCGCCAAACTTGGAGCGGCGCAAACCACCAAAATTGAAGTAGGCGGACGGCAGCGGAACGGGAACATTCACACCGATCATGCCGGACTCGACCTCCATCATGAAGCGATGTGCCGACTTTCCGTCGCGGGTGAAGATCACCGAGCCATTGCCATACTCATGCATGTTAGTGATTTCGATTGCCTCCTCGAAGCTTGTTGGCCGCATGATTCCTCGCACGGGGCCAAACACTTCCTCTTTATAAAGGTGCATGTCGGTTGTGACGCGATCAAACAAGGTCGGGCCCAGGTAGAAGCCATTGGGATGGCCGGGAATCTCGATCTCTCGTCCGTCAATCACCAGCTCGCCACCTTCCTCGATACAGCGGGAAATGGCGCGTTCGACAGACGTCCTCGATTCCCTGGACACAACCGCGCCGAAGTCCGCGCTGGCATCGTTGTAGGGTCCGACCTTCAGCGCCTGGATCTTCGGAATGATGAGATCCCGCAGGCGTTCAGCCGTTTCATGGCCCACGGGAAGGAGAAGCGAGACCGCCATGCACCGCTGGCTCGACGACCCAAAACCGGCAGAAACAAAGGCACTTGCTGCAGCTTCCAGGTCGGCGTCGGGCAGCACGACCATATGATTCTTTCCACCTGTGAAGGCCGCGACCCGCTTGTTGTGTGAGGTACCCTTCTGGTAGATGTACTCCCCGACAGTGGTGGAGCCCACGAAGCTCACACCAGCGATTCCCGGGTGCTCGAGAATCGCGTCCACCACTTCCTTGTCGCCCTGCACGACGTTAAACACGCCGTCCGGCAGGCCGGCCTCTTTCCACAGGCGGGCAAATTCGAGCGCCGCGCTGGGTACCTTTTCGGAAGGCTTCCATACGATGGCATTTCCGACAGCGACCGCCATCGTCATCATCACGGCAGGAACCATAATCGGGAAGTTGAACGGGGTAATGCAACCAACGACACCGATTGGTCGACGCATCGAGAAGACCTCAATATCGCCGCCGACGTTGTTCGCATATTCCCCCTTGGCCACATGGGGGGCGTTGCAAGCGAACTCAATGCCCTCAATCGCCCGACCCAGTTCGCCCTTCGCGTCCGGGATCGTTTTGCCGTGCTCGCGCCCGATTGCCTCTGCCAACGTATCCAGATTGGCGATCATCAGCTCACGCAGTTTGTAGATTACTGCCTGGCGCGCAGCATGCGAGGCACGCCCCCAGCGCCGCCCGGCCTCGGTGGCCACCATCACCGCGTGGTCTACGGTCGCGAAAGAGCCATAAGCGCACCGGGCGATCTCTTCGCCCGTGGACGGATTGTGTACGGCGCCGGTACGCGTACGAGGTTCGGAATAGGTCGTGCCGGCGATGAAGTGCTCGATCAGGCTGGACATGGGAAACGTGCCTCCGTGGTTTCTATGGACTGTCGGTCTCGGGCTCCAGTGACACCCGGGCCCTCGGTAGGAGGCATCTTATTTCAGCGTTTCTGCATTTGGTATAAGATAAATTGGAAGATCGGTATCCAAAAATGCATACGCAAGATGACCATGAATCACTTTGATTGGGATAACCTCAGAATTTTCTTAGCGGCGGCCCGCTCACAGTCGGCCTCGGAGGCGTCGCACACGCTCAAGTTGAGCCAGTCGACGATATCGCGACGAATCCAGCGCCTGGAACGCGATACCGGATCGAAGTTGTTCGAACGTAGCTCTCTGGGCCTTAGCCTGACAAGCGCTGGTCATCGGCTCTTAGAGCATGTCGAGAAGCTGGAAAGCACGTTGTCCGCTGTCGAGACAAGCGTGTTCAGTGACAGCCTGGCGTTAACCGGTGAGATCCGTTTGGGCGCCACGGAGGCCTTCGGAACATTCTTCCTCGCACCGCATGTTGGCCAGTTTTGCGCTCGACATCCGGCCATTGCGGTTGATGTTCTCCCAATGCCTCGTTCCCTGAATCTCTCAAAGCGGGAAGCGGACGCTTCAGTGGCCATTGACCGGCCGAGTGCAAACAGCTTTGTGACCTGCAAGCTTTCCGACTACCGCTTGCTGCCATATGCAACGCCCGCTTACTTGGCGGAACATCCTCCAATCCGAGAGGTGGAAGATCTTCAAAGCCATAGATGGATTGACTACGTTGATGATCTGATCTTTTCGCCGCAACAATTCTCACTGCAGAAGTGGTTGCCCTCCAGCAAGCCATTCCTGCGTAGTACAAGCGTCATTGCTCAAGCTCAGGCAGTGAAAACCGGGTTAGGCATCGCCGTCCTTCCCTGCTTTCTGGGCAGCGTGACTGAGGGATTGGTGCCAATTCTCTCGGACAAGGTAGACGTCACCAGAACGTTCTGGCTGGTTGCTCCGCCTGAGCGAAGAGAGGTAGCGCGGGTCAAGGCACTCTGGGACTACATTCGCGAAGTCGCAGAAGTGAATCGGGACTTTTTGCTAGGTCGAACGGCGACCATAACATGGGTGCCATAGTCGTGATTCGCCCGATTTTCTGAGCGTGAGCCAACAACTTCAGCCTGAGGAGCGCGTGACGATCGCGAGCATGAGCTAGAGCCGTTCGAGTGTGCTGGCCATGGCCCGCACACTCGGGCGCTCGGCGGGCATCATCAGCTTTTGTTGAAGATCGTCATTCGTACGACCCGCGCTCATCATTCAAGCGACCATCGCTTTTTGCTCGCATCATTCATGCGAATGTAGCTTTTCAATGCGAAACGAGGTCCCGGTGGCGTTTTGCGCTCGCTGTGCGAGGCAACGGATTTAAGTTGCCAATCCCGTTGAGCCGCCAGTACCCAATCGTTTCGAGCTCGTGAAGTGAAGCAATCGCGGGTCTTCCGCAATTTGTGTGACGACGGCGAACTCGCGTGGAGGACCTCGCCGCCGTCTTTCCCGCCCCACCACCACTCTTCTGCCTGTTGACAAACGTGGGCGAGACCGCCAGCTTCGTCCTGGCCGTACAAACTCACCCGCCTGCGATGGCGACCAGACTATCCGGTCCGGCACGACAAAGCAGGCCGGCTTAACTTGGCTTCAATACCCGCAGCCGTAGAAGCTCGATATTCGCGCGGCCATACATCGGGCGCTTGAGGAACTTGAGCCGGTTGACGTGACCCTCGGTCTCGCCATTGCTCCAGGGCAGCATGACGGCCGCCCGCACAGCCGGTAAGTCGGCTCGCAGGCTCGGAGTAGGCGCCGGCCCGGTTTGGACTAGAACTTGTGGCGAATGCTCATGGATACGCCGGTCTGGTTTTGTCCCGGACCGATTGCACTGCCAAAGCCATTCAGGCCCAGGTTCGAACCCGCTTTGTTCTTCACGTAGCCGACCGTCAGGAACGCATCAGTACGCTTCGAAAAAACGTAGTTGGCGGAGACAACGGTTGCCCAAGGATCGCGCGCCGTATCCTTGTCGTTAAAGTAGTAGCCTGCGGCAGTCAGCGCGAGCGCGGGGAGCAACTGGTAGCGATAGCCCAGCCAGTACACGTCGTTACGTTTGGGGGCGGCAATACCACCGTTCAGCCAGCGGTATCCGACGTAGACATTGGAGCTTCCAATAGCCAGGTTGGCGGCGGTGGCAAACCGCCGATCGCGCTGGCCGGAGTTTTGCCCGACAACGCCTGCTGTGCCGTCTTGCTGCTCGAAGATGGCAGTCACGCCAAACGGGCCAGTGGCGTACTCCACGCCTGCGCTGAACGCGCGATCGCTCTGGGGATCCCCTGGCACTTCGCTCGCGAAGCCGCCCCCAGCCAGGGACGTGCCACGCGCTGCGCTATACACAGCAACGGCGGAGATGGGACCAGACTTTCCAGCAAACTTCACCGAATTGTCGTATCGGCCAACGAAGTTCGGCTCCACGAGCTGCGCGGAGTATTTGCCGCCGAGCATCATCGGATCATAGTTAATCAGCAGATCGTAGAACGCATTCTGCTGCCGGCCGAGTGTCAGGCGGCCCCATTGGTTTTCAAAGCCAACGAAGGCTTGCCGCCCGAAGAGCCGGCCGCCCTGTGAAGAGACGCCGGTATCGAGTTCAAATCCGCTTTCAAGCGCAAATACGGCACGCAGCCCACCGCCAAGATCCTCGGAACCGCGCAAGCCCCAACGCGACCCGGACATGGTGCCGGACGTCACACGCGCGAGGCTGTTGCCAGCAGCGTTGGCGTGCGTAAGGTACTCCAAGCCTGCATCGGCGACGCCGTACAGCGTAACGGAAGACTGCGCCCATGCGGCTGGCGCGACTGCTGCAAGCAAAGCGACAAACGGCAACTTCTTTCTCATGCCCCCTCCTGTTTTGGGTACGCTCACACGTGCCCGTATCTTGTTTCAAAGCAAACGAACCTGGACTCCGGACCGTGACGCCAAGGCGCGGCCATTCCGGTTCGGAAGATACGAACCGGAAGCGTGTAAAGGCGCCAGAAGAAGCTGGCTCGACCTATACCATCTTCTTCAGCGAAGTCTTGTAGGTAGCGCCGCGCTTGACGTAGTCGGCAGCATTGGCGTGCAGGTTCGCGACTTCGCTGTCGGAAAGCTCCCGAACCGCTTTCGCCGGTGAGCCCAGAATGAGCGACCGCGCAGGGAAGCGCTTACCTTCCGTCACGAGCGCACCGGCCGCGACCAGCGAGTCTTCGCCAATCACCGCCTTGTTCAGAATCACTGCCTGGATGCCTATCAGAGACCCGCTCCCCACAGTGCATCCGTGTAGCATGGCCTGATGACCAACGCTGACGTTCGCTCCGATGGTAAGAGGGATGCCGGGATCGGTGTGCAGAACGGCGCCTTCCTGAATGTTGCTTCCCTGCCCGACTTTGATGGGTTCGTTGTCAGCCCGAATGACGGCGCCCGGCCAGATGGTGACGTGTTCTGCGAGTTCCGCGCGGCCAATGACAGTGGCCTCCGTTGCGACGAACGCCGAGTCGGAAACGAAAGGTGAATGTTCGCCGAGCTGATATAGGGACATGCTAATTTCCTGTTCTAGTAATGAGACCAACGACAGTGCTATTCGATGGTGACGTTGGCTTTCCTGACAAGCGCGGCATAGCGTTCGGCTTCGGACTTGAAGTACTTGATCGCAGCTTCCGGGGTGCTCGGATTCACGCTGGTTGCTTGCTCCTCCATGGCCTTCAGGACTTCGGGGCTCGTGAATGCTGCTGCGAAGGCGTCATGGACTCGCTTGACTTCGGGCGGCTTCATTCCTGCGGGACCGATGACTGCAATCCAGCCTTCAACGTTGAAGTTGCGAAGTCCTTGTTCTGCGAGCGTGGGAATTTCGGGCGCAGCGGCGGATCGCTTATCGCTCAGCAAGCCAATCGCGCGAAGACTGCCTGCCTTGAGAAATGGCTGCACCGCGTTGAGTGCAACTACGCCCATCTCGACCTGGCCGCCGAGAATGTCGGTCACCATTGGGCCGGTTCCCTTGTAAGGAATGTGACGCGCCTTGACGCCCGCCTCGAACAGGAACATTTCTCCCGCAAGGTGGAGAATTGTTCCATTTCCAGACGAACCCATATTGAATCCGTCGGGCTTGGCCTTCATGAGAGCCACGAGCTCTTTCATGTTCTTCGCAGGCACCTTCGGATTCACAACCAGGACAAAGGGCACGGCACCAATGATGCTGATCGGCGTGATGTCCTTCAACGCATCGAAGGGCATCGACTTGTAGACACTTGGATTAATGACGTGGTTGTTTGACACAAGACCCAGCGTGGAACCGTCAGGAGAGGCCTTGGCAACTTGTGCGGTTCCTGTTACTCCGCCAGCACCCGGCAAGTTCTCGATCACGACCGGCTGCCCCATGGCTTTGCTGAGCGCGGGACCAGCAGCTCTTGCGATGGTGTCGGTTCCAGATCCAGCGCTCAATGGCAAGATGAGTCGCACTGGCTTGCCGGTCTGCGCAAGGGCGGGAAGGCTAGGCATGCCTGCCATCACCGCCGCAAAGGATGACGTGGCAACGACACAGAGCAATTTGCGGCGGCTGAGCGACGGCCACTGCGTCGAATGAAAAAGCATCAGTTGTCTCCTTTTTATTGATGTATGGGTTCTTTACCCTGCTAGACAGTCGAACGTAGTCGCGACAGGATCTCGGCGTTATGCTCACCGGCACTCGGGAGAGGCCTGCGCACCCCGGGGCGTCGACCATTCATGGTCAGCGGCAACAAGACGACCGGCGCCGTGGACCCGTCCTCCACTTGCATCGGGACAAGGCCGCCGCTCGCCTTCAGGTGCGGATCCTCGATCAGTTGATCAGGGCGGACAATGGGAGCGTATGGGACACCGGCGGCTTCCAGTTTCGGCGCCAGCTCAGCGACGGACATCTGACTCAAAATCTGGCCAAGTTCTTGGAGCATCGTCGGTCGCGCTGCCACGCGCAGCGTGTTGTCCGCATACTCCGGCCGGCCGATCAGTTCAGGATGCCCCAGCACGTTGCACAGTGCGACGAATTGCTTGTCGCTCACCGCGCCAATGAAGAGCTGCTCTCCTTCGGCGAGCGCAAAGATGTCGTATATGCTCCAAGCCTGTGCCCTGGCAGGCATCGGGGGTGGCGCTTCGCCAGTCATTGCATACTGCTGCATGTGCTGTGCCGACAGAAACACGCAATTTTCAAACAGCGCACTCTGGATCTCCTGTCCGCGCCCCGTATGGTCGCGCTCGCGCAACGCCGCAAGTACGCCAATCGCACCGAACATCCCACCCATGATGTCATTCACGGACGTGCCAGCACGCAGCGGCTGACCGACCGGACCCGTCATGTAGGAAAGGCCAGCCATCATCTGGACGACTTCATCCAGCGCCAGCCGATGTTCATAGGGTCCCGGCAAGAAGCCCTTGTGGGTCACGTAGATGAGCCGAGGATTCTTCTCGGCAAGGGTCTTGTAGTCGAGGTCAAATTTCTGCATCAGGCCGGGGCGGAAATTCTCGATCAGAACGTCGCACTGCTCCGCGAGCTCGGCGGCGGCGGCACGCCCCTCTTCGGTCTGGATATCCAGTACAACACTCTTCTTGTTGCGATTGAATGTCCGGAAGAAACCAATACCGACGCCAAGCATGTGCCGCGTCTTGTCTCCACCAGGCGGCTCGATCTTGATGACTTCGGCGCCAAGGTCGGCGAGAATCATCCCGCATGTTGGGCCCATGACCATGTGTGAAAACTCGAGCACCCGGATGCCGGCCAGCGGGAGCCCCTGTTCGTCCGACTGCTTCACTTCGTATTCCATGTTGCCTCTCTGGCTGCTGCGGTGACTTGGGTAGGCTCAAAAGTTCTCGGAAGCCCGGCTTTCCACAAGGTTCCATGCATGATTTCGCCTGCCAGCCATGCGGCAAGCTTTTCGCGCAAGGTCAGCAGTGCAGGGATGTCGACTCCCGTCTGAATGCCCATGCTCTCCAGCATGTAGGCCAAGTCCTCGCTGGCCACATTGCCGCTTGCACCCGGTGCGTGCGGGCAGCCGCCAATACCGGTCAGACAGGCGTCGAAGCGCGTGACGCCTGTCTGAAGTGCAGCAAACACATTGGCGAGGCCTAAGCCGCGAGTGTCGTGAAAGTGACCACACCAGAGCTTGTCGCCAGCGACAGCGCGCGCTCGCTCAAAGAGGTCCAGGACCATCAGGGGATCGGCATAACCAACCGTATCGGCGAGACAGACGCGGTCCGCACCAGCATCAAGCAACGCTTGCATCAATCGAAGGACTTCTGCGATCTTCACTTCGCCCTGGATGGTGCAGCCGAAAGCGGTCCCTACTCCGCCTTCGATAACCGTCTTCGAACCAGCGGCATCTCGTGCAGCGCGAATGCGCCCGACGTCCGCTACCACCTCGTCGGGGGTCTTTCTCAGGTTCGCAAGGCTGTGCGCGTGGCTTGCAGACAAAGGCACGATCATCAAGTCCGCACCGCTGGCGATGGCGTCTTCTGCGCCGCGCAGGTTTGGTACAAGAACAGAAACAAAGAGGCCTCGGAAAGTGCGGGCGAACGCTACGATCTCCGCCGTGTCGGCGAGTTGTGGCAAAAGGCGGGCTGGCACAAAGGAGCCGACTTCCAACTCCCTGAGTCCTGCGTCGTAGGCCGCGCGGATCCATTCCTTTTTCCGTTCGGTCGGCAGAATTGTCTGGATGCTCTGAAGTCCATCGCGTAAGCCGACTTCGCGGATCACAGCGCGGTGTGGGAACGTAGCTGCCATGTGTGATTTAGATGAGATTGGGTTGTTGGCCATCAATTTATGACGTTAACGACACGACGAACAGCGATCATTCGTGTAGGCTATCGTGACGAACTGGAACGGCTGACCCACCACTGAAGCTCAGCCAACACTTGGGGGAATGCCTAGGTTGCTCTCTATGCAGCTCTTCCGATATGGCCTATGAGAGACTTTGACCTAACATCGCTGCGCCTATTTGTCGCCACGTGCGAAAACCAGAACATCGCTCGTGCGGCGGAACAATCGCACGTGGTTGCTTCCGGTGTCAGCAAGCGCCTCACTCAGCTAGAGGATCTGGTTGGAGCGAAGCTGTTCGAGCGGGGCCGGCGCGGCGTCATTCCGACGGCTGCGGGCGAGGCGCTGCTAGCCCATGCGCGTGCCATGATTGCTGCAGCGGACCGCGCCGCTCGCGACCTGGCGGACTTCGGAAGCGGCATACGAGGTCACGTACGTTTAATCGCTACGGTGTCATCGATGGCGGAGTCGCTGCCGCAGGACATAGCATCGTTTTTACGGATCCCGGAGCATCGAGACATTGCTGTGACGGTCGATGAGGGATTGAGCAATGACATTGCTCAGGCTCTGCGGGAAGGCACCGCTCCCTTGGGCATATGCTGGAACGCGGCGGGCCTGGAGGGGTTTCAGACAAGACCCTATCGCAGCGATCATCTGGCGGCAGTTGTCCCTGTCGAACACCCCCTCGCAAACGCGGATCGATGCACGTTTGCACAAACGCTCGCGTTCGACCATATAGGCATGCCCGCGCAATCCGCCATTCAGGCATTACTAGGTAGGCAGGCGGCCATTCTTGGCGCAAGGATGCTCTATAGAGCGGTGGTCTCCACGTTCGATGGCGCTCTTCGATGCGTCCAGGCAAACCTCGGGGTCTGCATCATTCCGGCCGAAACGGTACTGCCCATAGCTGGAGCCTTCGGAGCCAAAGTGATCCCCCTTGACGATGCGTGGGCGCGGCGAAGCTTTTCACTTTGCTTCCGCAACTTTGAGGCTCTGTCGCCCGCGGCGCGCCTTCTCGTCGCCCACTTGTCAGAAAAACGCCATGCGGAGCAGTAGAGAGAGAGAGCAGCAGCCACCCCGCCGCACCGGTTCCTGAGCATTGCCACTTCTGCCACTGCGTCTGTTCAGGCGTTGTACGCCTCGGGCCGTTGCGCCGTCGGGTCTTCCTTGAAACTCCTGCGACAGGATGCGACCCATGACCATTGGAGCCGGACTCCAAGCGAAAATCCTGCGCTACTACCGTGCCGACTCGTACGCTCGCAACGCGCATCAAGTCCGCTGCCCGACCACGCTCGCGTCGTGGCTGTGCGAAGAGGCCGACGACT
The DNA here is from genome assembly GCF_058809705.1 of Cupriavidus sp. MPR-AND1C. Classification (NCBI taxonomy): domain Bacteria; kingdom Pseudomonadati; phylum Pseudomonadota; class Betaproteobacteria; order Burkholderiales; family Burkholderiaceae; genus Cupriavidus; species Cupriavidus sp. MPR-AND1C. The sequence continues at coordinate 47,353 of NZ_JBXASU010000002.1, forward strand.
TATGCTTGATCAGCGCAACCGCGACACCGCCGATCACCGCGGCCATTGCAATCGCGAGGAAGTTCTGCACCAGCGGCAGCTTCATCGAGACCAGCAGCCCGATCACGATCGGCGCCGCGATCGCGCCGATGCGCCCGACCCCCGAGGCAAAGCCGAGTCCCGTCGAACGGATCGACGTCGGGTAGAACTGCCCGGCATACGCGTACAGCAGGATCTGCGTGCCCAGCGTCGACGCGCCGACGACGGCAACGATGAGGAACAGCGGCCGCGCGCCGTAGCCGAGCAGCGTCAGCGAGACCGCCGCGACCGCGAAGAAAGCGGTCGTCACCCACTTGATGTTCAGCTTGTCGGCGAGCCATCCGCCACCAACGGCGCCGACGACTGCACCGGCGTTGTAGGCGAGCAGGAAGTTCAGCGCCGAACCGAGACTGTAGCCGGCCATGCCCATCAGCTTGACCAGCCACGAACTGAGCGCATAGAGCATGAACAGGCAGGTCATGTAGGCGACCCAGAACATCACCGAACTGAAGCCGCGGCCGTCCAGGAACAGCCTGCCTACGGTCGGACCTTCGGCCTTGTCCTCGGCCGGAACGAGGAACTCTTCGTGCGGCTCGAGCCGCATGTCCGGCCGGATTTTCCGGACCACTTCGCGCAGATGCGTGTCGTCGTGCTGCTTCATCAGGAACGGCAGCGACTCAGGCATGTACTTCAGGATGAACGGGATCAGCACCGCCGCGGCGCCCGCGGCGATGAACACAGATTGCCAGCCATAGGTCTCGATGAACTGCTTGCCGAGCAGTGCGGCGAGGATGCTGCCGACCGCGTAGCCGCAGCACATCAGCGTGACCATCACGCTGCGCACCTTCTTTGGCGAGTATTCGGTCATCTGCGCGGCTGCATTCGGGATCGCGCCGCCGATGCCGAGCCCGGCGAGCAAGCGCATCACGCTGAAGGTGATCGGGTCGTTGGTGAACCCGGCGGCCGCGGTGAAAGCGCTGAACAGGAACACGCAGATCGCGATCGCCCAGCGGCGACCGATCTTGTCGGCCAGCGCGCCGAGCGCGATCGCTCCGAACATCATGCCGAACAGCGCCGAACTGGCCATGAAGCCCGCGGTCGCGGCATCCACATTCATCGCTTTCATGATTGACGCAAGCGCGGTGCCGGCGACCGCCAGGTCGTAGCCGTCGAGCACCAGGATCACGAAACACCAGATCAGCGCGGACCAGTGAAAGCTGTTGAACTTGGCCTCATCGGCCAGTTTTTGAACATCGATCCGGTGCACGCTTGAAGGTGCTGTTGCCAGCTCAGGGCGGATTGACTTCATTGACTTGTCTCCTTTTATCTTCAGTTTGAGGTTCGGCATGCGGCGCAGTCACACATTCCGGGCCGACACCTCACGGCCAACGACCGCCCGAGCATAGACAAGGTCGCTCCCCTTGGTCCGTGCAGGCTGCCCCCCCTCACACGCGAGGGGCTTCGGGCAGGCGTTCACCGCCGCGCACGACGTATTTGGCGGGATACAGTGCGACGAGAACCTCGACTTCGTCCTCCGTTGCCCCGGTGCTCGCGCTCCAGATCGCGCTCACCTTTTTGGCCAGCGATAGCACGGCGCCGTCGCTGCGCCCATCACGTATGTGGCAGAAGATCAGCGTTTCGGATGTGGGCTCTCCCGAACGGTAGGTATTCTCGGGCGTGGATTCATGGAATACGACGCTAATCAAGTCGAGCGGCGAGAGGATGATCTCCCTGATCGCGCTCGTGAACTCGCTGGCGATCTTGGCCTTGACGCCTGCTTCGATTCCGACCTTGCATTCGCAAACAATGACGGGCATGTTGTGTCTCCGTGAAGATAGGGTTGTTGAGGCTTCAGTCTCTCGGAACGTCGCCGCGGGCGATTGCATCGGGGTGCCACCACTTGCTTGGAAGTGCCATGACATGGCGTCGTGCCACCGGTCCAGGCCAAGCTCCCTATCGGTGGGCCGGTGCCCGCCAGTGCGACGTGCACCAAACAGCGCCCACGCGTTTGGCCTTTCGTGCGAACGTTCTTCCAGCGAGCACTGCCTTACCCTGGTCCCCGGGGTCGGGGAAAGCACCGACCGGCTAGCGCCGCGAGTCACGCTCAAGAATGGATGGAGGAAACCCTCGTTGACAGGGGACTGGCGATAACATACGCTTCGTTTACTAAACGATCGTATTGTTAAGCGCACCTGAGGTGTGGCCGCGCGTCTTCTTACTCATCCATGGAGAAATTCACATGGCAGGCAAGAAAGCCATTCTGGTGATTGGAGCCGGCGACGCTACCGGCGGCGCCATCGCCAGGCGCTTTGCCAAGGAAGGCTACATCGCGTGCGTTACCCGCCGCACCGTCGACAAGCTCAAGCCCCAGTTTGACGAGATCAGGATCAAACGCGGCGAGGCGAACGGCTTCGGTTCCGACGTGCGCAAGGAGGACCGCCAATGCTGCCACGGGAGCCCGGCACCATGATCTTTACGGGCGCAACGGCCAGCTTGCGCGGACGCGAAGGTCTCGCCGCATTCGCCGGCGCAAAGCATTGCCCGCGCGTACCCCTCTCAGCGCTTCGCCCACGCCGTCACGAATATGCACGCATGACTCGGGACCGCGTCTCTGGCTAAGCCTTCAACGTATCACTCCTTCTTTCACAACAATTTGCCGGCTTTGACCGGCGTACGGAGACAAACCTTGGCACAAAGTCGCAGCACATTTCTCAAGGCCGCCGTCGCGCCGGCGGCCTTGCCGGTCGCCGGTTGCCGCTCGTCATCGGATGACAGCGCCGCACTGAAAGCCAACGCCGATCCCGTGCTGATCCGTGCCGTCGCATCCGGCGACACAGCCGGCGTAGCCGCCGCGGTGATCACTCGCGATGAGACCCTCTACACCGCGGCGCAGGGAGCGCGCACGCTGGGCGCCTCCGCAGCGATGGACCTGGACACGGTGATGCGCATCGCCTCCATGACCAAGCCGATCACCAGCGCCGCAGCCATGCAGCTGGTCGAGCAGGGCAAGTTGAGCCTGGACGGACCTGCGGCCGCGGTGATCCCCGAGCTGGGCGCTCTCAAGGTTCTGAAGGGATGGGACACGAATGGCGCACCCCAGCTGCGAGATGCCAAGGGCCAGCTCACCCTGCGGCATCTGCTCACCCACACGTCCGGCTTCACCTACGAGATCTGGAACGCGGACCTGGAGCGCTTCTACCGCACGCAGAACGTCCCAGACGTCCTGACGGGGCAGAAAGCGGCGCTGCGGGTGCCTCTGTGCTTCGACCCCGGCACGCGCTGGGAATATGGCATCGGCATCGATTGGGTGGGCCAGCTGGTCGAAGCCGCAAGCGGCATGCGCCTGAGCGACTACTTCCAGCGCAATATCACAGGACCGCTGGGCATGGACAGCACGGCGTTCAAGATCAGCACGGCCATGCGTACTCGACTGGCCGGCATGCACTCGCGCGGAGACGACGGCGAGTTATCCGTGATCGATCTCGGAACAGTGCAGGATCCCGAGTTCGAGTCGGGCGGCGCAGGCCTGTACTCCACCGCCAACGACTACCTGAAGTTCATGCGCATGATCCTCAATGCGGGGCGGGGCAACGGCAACCAGGTCCTCAAGCCGGAGACGGTGGCCCTGATGTCGCGCAATGCCATGGGCGCACTTCGCGTGAGCAAGCTGCCGACGCAGCTTCCTTTTTTCTCGCGCGACATGGAATTCTTCCCCGGCGTGCCCAAGACCTGGGGCCTGGGCTTCATGATCAACGAGAGCGCGACGCCCACGGGCCGCAGCGCCGGCAGCCTGGCATGGGCGGGACTGGCCAATACGTACTTCTGGATCGACCCCACCCTGAACATCGCAGGCCTGGCCATGATGCAGTCGCTGCCGTCCGTGGATCCGAGAACCGTGGACGTGTTCTACGGTTTTGAAAAGAGCGTTTACGCCTCGCTGATCTGATGCCTGAAGGGCAGTGACCGCCCTTCAGGATCGAGGGCGCAGGGTCTATGACATGGCTTGTTCATTCACAACACTTTGCCGGTTTGACCGGCGCACGGAGACAAACATGAAAACACTGACTCGCAGACTCTTTGATGCCGCTGTCATGGTCGCGCTTTGCAGCGCCGCCGCCGCGACGGCGCAGCCCTATCCGAACAAATCCATCCTGATCAAGGTCGCTTACCCGCCCGGGTTCGGGGTTGACGCTTCAGTGCGTCCATCCGCACCCGTGCTGGAGCGCGCCCTTGGGCAGACTCTCGTGATCGACAACATGCCCGGTGCGAACGGCTCCATCGCGGCGATGAATGTGTTGAAGGCGTCGCCCGATGGATACACGCTGCTCGCGACGGCCGGCCCGGATTTACTGGTGGCGCCCCTAACGGTCGCGTCGGCCAAGTACACCTTCGACAGCTTCAAGCTCATCGGTTCGTTCGGGATCTCGGACATGGTCCTCGTCAGTCATCCCGACCGCCCTTTCAACAACCTCAACGCGCTCCTCGAACAGATGCAAAAGCGTGGCGCGAAGGAGCTTTCCATTGCCCACTGGGGCCAGGGCACGCTCGCTCATCTCGCGGCCGCTGAATTCCAGAAGCGAGTCGGTGTCAAGTTGCTGGAGGTGCCGTACAAAGGCATCGCTCCCATGGCCACGGCCGTCGCCGGTGGCGAGGTGGACCTCGCGTTTGTTCCTCTAGCGGGGCCGATCCTGGGAATGATTCAGACCGGGCGGATCAAGGCCGTCGCCTTCGCGAGCGCCAAGCGACATCCGCTCATTCCGGACGTCGCGACGTTGAGCGAGCACGCTCGATTCAAGAACTTCGAATTCGGCATCTGGACGGGCTTGTTCGCGCCCGCGCGCACCGCCGATGCTATCGTCGCGCGCCTTAGCAAGGCCTTCCAGGAGTGGAACGACAGCCCGGAATTCCTCGCGCTCGCGACCGCGCAGGGCTTTCGCAAGCTGGACCCAATGACGCCGCAGCAGGCAGCGGCCTTCTTGCGTGTAGAGAACGAAAAGTTCATCAACATCGCGAAGACCCTTAATCTGGCGGCGCAATAACGCCACCGCACCGGAAAGGCCCATACGATGACCGTTCGAGACTTTCACTACTACGAGCCCGCCAAGGGCCACGGGCTGAGCCACAACCCGCTCAATGCGCTGGTCGCCCCGCGGCCCATCGGCTGGATCTCGTCACGCGACGCGCAGGGGCGGGTCAATCTCGCGCCCTACAGTTTCTTCAACGCGTTCAACTACGACCCGCCGATCATCGGATTTTCTTCGATCTCCTGGAAGGATAGCGTTCAAAACGCATCGGAAACGCGCGAGTTCACCTGGAACCTGGTCACCCGCGAACTGGGTGATCAGATGAACCAGACCTCATCACCACTTCCGCGCGGCGAGGACGAGTTCCAGTTCGCCGGCCTCACGGCCGTGGCGGGTCGCAAGGTCAACGTCCCGCGAGTGGGCGAAAGCCGCGCGGCCATGGAATGCAAGGTGATCGACATCGTGCAATTCCGAAACGCCGAAGGCGAAAAGGTAAGTGGCTGGCTCGTGTTGGGCGAAGTGGTGGCCGTGTACATCGACAAGACACTCCTGAAAGACGGCGTTTATCAGACAGCCGACGCCTATCCGATCATGCGGTCCGGCGGACTGAATGACTATGTCCAGGTCTCGCCAGACAATGTCTTTCAGATCGCGCGGCTCGCGGGCGCCAGCAGCCCGTCGTCGCACGGCAAGGGATAGCGACATCCGAAAGACGGCACATGCCAAGGAGATGCAACACCCCCATGCCGGACTGGTACCTGCACACGCAGCCGCGTGATGCCTGGACTTACGAACTCGATCTCAGGCCCCGCATGAAACGCGTCTGAGACGGACCCGACCCACAACCACTACGACTCAATCCCATGAAGACACGAATCACTGAGCTGTTCGGCATTCGACACCCCATCGTGCAAGGCGGCATGCACTTCGTTGGACTGGCCGACCTGGCGGCCGCCGTCTCGAATGCCGGCGGGCTGGGCGTCATCACCGCGCTGACGCAGCGCACGCCAGAACTGCTGGAGAAGGAGATCGCCAGATGTCGCGACATGACGGACCAGCCTTTCGGCGTCAACCTCACTTTCCTGCCGACTTTTTCCGCCCCGCCCTATGCAGAGTACATCCAGGCAATCGTGGAGGGAGGCGTGCGCATCGTCGAAACAGCAGGGCGCAGCCCTGAGGAGTACATACCGGCGATGAAGGCGGCCGGCATCAAGGTGATCCACAAGTGTACGTCAGTCCGGCATGCTCTGAAGGCTGAGAGGATCGGGTGTGATGCGGTGAGCGTGGACGGCTTCGAGTGCGGCGGCCATCCCGGCGAGGATGATATCCCGAACATGATCCTGCTGCCCCGGGCCGCCGACGAGCTCTCGATCCCGTTTGTGGCCTCCGGCGGCATGGCGGACGCCCGCAGCCTGGTGGCCGCCCTCGCCCTTGGCGCCGATGGCATCAACATGGGCACACGATTCGTGGCGACCAAGGAAGCGCCGGTTCACCAGAACGTGAAGCGCGCCATCGTCGCGGCCACCGAGCTCGACACACGACTCGTGATGCGCCCGTTGCGCAACACGGAGCGTGTGCTGAAGAACGCCGGCGTCCAGAAGATCCTGGATATCGAGCGCGACAAGGGTGAGCAGATCCAGATCTCCGACATCCTTGAGCAGGTCGCAGGCGTCTATCCGAAAGTGATGGTCGACGGTGAGATGGATGCAGGGGCCTGGAGCTGCGGGATGGTCGCCGGCCTCATCGACGACATTCCGAGCGTACGCGAGCTCATCGATCGCATCATGGCCGACGCCAGCCACCTGATCGGGCAGCGCCTCTGCCGAATTCTCGGGTCCGAACAGACGCCCGAGGACAGCGTTGCCCCCTGACGAAGCTCGACGTACACATCGGAAATCCATCAGACTCAGGAGAAAACTCATGTCCAGGACCGCGGAGTTCTATTTCGACGTCGGCAGCCCGGCATCGTACCTCGCATGGACGCAATTGCCGACGATCTGCGAAGAAACTGGTGGCACACTTGTCTACAAGCCCATCTTGCTCGGCGGGGTATTCCAGGCTACTGGCAATGCCTCGCCCGCGACAATCCCGGCCAAGGGCGCATACACCAACATCGATTACGCCCGGCACGCAAGGCTCTACGGCGTTCCCTATCAGAGCAACCCGCACTTTCCCGTCATTTCGCTCACGCTAATGCGAGCCGCCACTGGCGTACAGATGAGAATGCCCGAACGGTTCCAGGACTATCTGCGCAGCGTCCTCCATGCGTTGTGGGTCGATGCGCTGAACCTCAACGAGCCCCAGGTTGTCGCCAAAACGCTGGTCGACGCGGGGTTCGACATCGAGGCGATCCTGGCGCTCGCCAACGATGCCGAGGTGAAGTCGCAGTTGCGCTCGACGACGGAAGAGGCCGTCAAGCGTGGCGTGTTCGGCGCCCCGACCATCTTCGTCGGCGAGCATATGTTCTTCGGCCAAGACCGCCTCGAATGGGTCTGTCACGCACTGCAAGGCAAGCCTCTGTGAATGGATCCGGCCGTCTCCGGCGGCCTGGTTCTGCCGCTGCATTTTCCGCTCGCGAATGCTTCTTCGCTGCCGTGTATCACCACAGCGCGAATTTATTGCTGTCTCCTAAACACCGCGCCGATTTGGCCAGCTTGTGCGATACCATTTCCCATCGTTCCAGCGCCGGCAATTCCTGCTATTTGCATTGCCTCAGATAACGATTCTTTTTGCTATGTAGACCAGATGGGCTGCGCCCCCATTTCCGCATCCGCCGCGACGTTCGTCAAAGCCTTGACGGCATGGCGGCGCAATCGAAGGCAGGCAGCCACCTGGGCGGGCTGAGGCCGGTTTGTCGGCCGTCAGCACATGCGGCTATCCTGCGGCCTTGACCATGTCCTCGACCACCTTCTTGGCGTCGCCGAACACCATCATGGTCTTGTCCAAATAGAACAGCTCGTTATCCAGGCCAGCATAGCCGGCCGCCATCGAGCGCTTGTTCACGATGATGGTCTTGGCCTTGTACGCCTCCAGGATCGGCATGCCGGCGATCGGCGAGTTCGGGTCGGTCTTGGCCGCCGGGTTGACCACGTCGTTGGCGCCCAGCACCAGCACCACGTCGGCCTGGCCAAACTCGCTGTTGATGTCTTCCATCTCGAAGACCTGGTCGTAGGGCACCTCGGCCTCGGCCAGCAGCACGTTCATGTGACCCGGCATGCGGCCTGCCACCGGGTGGATCGCATACTTTACCGTCACGCCGTGCTCCGTCAGCTTCTCGGTCAGTTCCTTGAGCGCGTGCTGGGCGCGCGCCACCGCCAGCCCATAGCCCGGCACGATGACCACCGTCTCGGCATTGCTCATCAGGAAAGACGCGTCATCGGCCGAACCCGACTTGACGTTGCGCTGCTCGGCGTTGCCGCTGACCGCGGCCGTCGCCGCACCGCCAAAGCCGCCCAGGATCACGTTGAAGAACGAGCGGTTCATGGCCTTGCACATGATGTACGACAGAATCGCACCGCTGGAACCCACCAGCGAGCCGGCGATGATCAGCATCGGGTTGTTCAGCGAGAAGCCGATGCCGGCCGCGGCCCAGCCCGAGTACGAGTTGAGCATCGACACCACCACCGGCATGTCCGCGCCGCCGATCGGGATGATGATCAGGACACCGAGCACGAAGGCGATCGCCAGCATCAGCAGGAACGGCTGCCAGTCCTGCGTGAGGAAGAACGCCACGCCAAAGCCGACCATCGCCACGGCCAGCGCCAGGTTCAGCATGTGCTGGCCGGCGAAGACCACCGGCGCGCCCTGGAACAGGCGGAATTTGTAGCGACCTGCGAGCTTGCCGAAGGCGATCACCGAACCCGAGAACGTGATGGCACCGACGAAGCAGCCGATAAACAGTTCGATGCGGTTGCCCGTCGGGATCTCATGCGAGCCCGCGGGCGCGATGCCGAAGGCCGACGGCTCGGCCACTGCCGCCACCGCGATGAACACCGCCGCGAGACCGATCAGCGAGTGCATCGCCGCGACCAGCTCAGGCATCTTGGTCATCTCGACCTTCTTCGCTACGTAGGCGCCGATGCCGCCGCCCACCACCAGCGCGCCGAAGATCAGCGCCAGGCCCGATGCGACCGAGGACTGCGCCGTGCCGGCCGTGAGGAACTCGTTCTTGAGCTTGACGATCAGCGCCACCGTGGTAATTGCGGCCACCGCCATGCCGAGCATGCCGAAGGCATTGCCCTTGCGGGCCGACGCTGGGTGCGAGAGTCCCTTGAGCGCCTGGATGAAGCAGATCGATGCCAGGAGGTAGAGCAAGGTCACAAGATTCATGCTGACGACATCCATCACACACCCTCCTTGCTAGCCGCCTTAGCCTTGGGCTCCTTCTTCTTGAACATCTCCAACATGCGCTGCGTCACCAGGAAGCCGCCGAACACGTTGACTGCGGCCAGCGCCACAGCAAGCGTGCCCATCGCGCGGCCCACGCCGCCTTCGGTCAGGCCGGCAGCCAGCATGGCGCCGACGATGATGATGGCCGAGATCGCGTTGGTCACCGCCATCAGCGGCGTGTGCAGCGCAGGCGTGACCGTCCACACCACGTGGTAGCCCACATAGATCGCCAGCACAAAGATGATCAGGTTGATCACCGTGTGATTAGTCATTTCCATTTGTGTCTCCTTAGCCGGCCAGCGCCGCTTCTTCCTGCCCGGTCATCAGGCAGGCGGCGACGATGTCGTCCTGTCGGTCAATCACGAGCTTTCCTTCCTTGTCGAGAATCAGCTTGAGGAAGTCCAGCACATTGCGCGCGTACAGCGCCGAAGCGTCTGCCGCGACCATGCTGGCCAGGTTGGTATGGCCAACCAGCACCACGCCATGCCGCTCGACCACCTGGTCGGCCACCGTCAGCGGGCAATTGCCGCCTTGCGCGGCGGCCAGGTCGACCACCACCGAGCCTGGTTTCATGGCCATCACGGTCTCTTCCTTCAGCAACACCGGCGCCTTGCGGCCCGGAATCAGCGCAGTGGTGATCACGATGTCGGCCTGGCTGGCACGCTGGTGCACCAGCTCCGCCTGGCGGCGCATCCAGCCGGCCGGCATCGGGCGGGCATAGCCGCCCACGCCCTGCGCGATTTCGCGCTCCTCCTCGGTCTCGAAAGGCACGTCGAGGAACCTGGCGCCGAGCGACTCGATCTGCTCCTTGACCGCTGGGCGCACGTCGGAGGCCTCGATCACCGCCCCCAAGCGCTTAGCCGTGGCGATCGCCTGCAGGCCGGCAACGCCGGCGCCGAGAATCAGCACGCGCGCGGCCTTCACTGTGCCGGCCGCGGTCATCAGCATCGGCATGAAGCGCTGGTAGTGGTGGGCGGCTTCGAGCACTGCCTTGTAGCCGGCGATGTTGGCCTGCGACGACAGTACGTCCATGCTCTGCGCGCGCGTGGTGCGCGGTGCGGCCTCGAGTGCGAAGGCGACGATGCCGGCCGCGGCCATACGCGCGTTGTTTTCGGTGTCGAAGGGATTGAGCATGCCGACCAGCGTGGCGCCGGGCTTCATCTGGCCGAGTTCGGCCTCGTCCGGCGCGCGCACCTTCAGCACCAGGTCGGCGCCGAGTGCCTGCACGGCGGTGCCGATGCGGGCGCCCGCGGCCTCATAGGCCGAGTCCGGCTGGCTTGCCCTGACTCCGGCGCCCGCCTGGACAATGACTTCGTGAGCTTGCGCGACGTACTTCTTGACGGTCTCGGGGGTGGCGGCAACACGGGTCTCGCCGGCCCGCGTCTCCCGCGGGATACCGATTTGCATCTCGTCTCCTCATGATGTATTTTTTCCTGGAGTGGTACCCGGCGGGGCCAGCCTTCCATTCTAGATTTTGCTGCCCTTCTTGAGGGCCATGATTGTCGCTCACCGAGCGTGCGCGCTGCCCCGGCGTCTTGAGGCGCCGTGGGCAACGGTTCGCTTACCTTAGGCGTGCTTTCGCGTTCTCAATCTCGTCCTCCACTTCCCGCAACTGATCCTTCCCAAAGAACATCTCGTCGCCGACAAAGAATGTCGGCGAGCCAAACGCACCGCGTTCGAATGAATTCTGGGTATTCGCCAGCAAGATCTGCTTGACTTCGGGATCCGCAATGCGTGCCTCGAAGCCTTCCCCGTCCAGACCGGCGACATCCAGGGCCGCCGAGATGACGGCGGGATCATCCATCTTCAAGCCTTGTTCCCACATGTTTGCGAACACGGAATTTACGTAGGGCATGAAGGTGCCGTTCTTCTGGGCAGCCACGGCCCCACGCATGATCTGCAATGTATTGACGGGCCAAAACGGATTGTCCCGATAGGCAGTGAGTCCGTGCTTGGTGATGAAGCGCTGGATCTCCAGACGCCCAAACTCCGGCTTGTTCTTGATACCCGCGAAAGCCTCCGCAGGAGAACGATTCCCCGTCAGCCTGAACAGCCCCCCAAGAAGCACCGGAACATATTCGAACTTGACGCCCTGCCGTGCCTCAATACTCGGAATGACTTTGTGGCTAAGGTAGGAATTCGGACTGCCGAAATCAAAGTGGAACTGAGCTCGTACGTCGCTCATGGTGTCTCCTAATAGATAGACGTGATGAAATTTGTGTGGAAGGCGTGGCAAAGCCCGTTTACCTGTGCGGATCTGACGACGGACTTGCACGATCCTTGTCGAGATCGCGGGCGGAACTCTCCCGTCTTCCAACGGGGATTTACGCTACCTCGAACAGCCCCGCGGCCCCCATTCCACCACCGACGCACATCGTGACGACAACATATTTCTCCCCACGGCGTTTTCCCTCGATCAGGGCGTGACCGACAAGCCTTGCCCCCGTCATGCCATACGGGTGCCCGATGGAAATCCCGCCACCGTTCACATTCAATCGGTCTGGATCGATACCAAGGCGATCGCGACAGTAAAGAACCTGGCACGCGAACGCTTCATTCAGTTCCCACAGACCGATATCGCTAACCTTCAACCCATGCCGCTCCAGGAGTTTCGGGATCGCAAAAACCGGGCCAATACCCATTTCCTCGGGCGCACAGCCCGCCACCGCGATGCCGCGGTAGATGCCAAGAGGCTGCAATCCGCGCCGCTCGGCCAGGCGGCGGTCCATCAGGACCGAAGCCGAGGCACCATCTGAAAGCTGACTTGCGTTCCCCCCGGTGACGACGCCGCCGTCGATGACTGTCCTGAGCTTTGCCAACCCCTCAACCGTTGTGTCGGGACGGTTCCCTTCGTCACGGTCCAGTAGCACGTCACGGAAACTGATCTCCCCCGTCTCCCTATCCTGGATCGCCATGGACGTTTGGAACGGTACTATCTCGGCCGCGAAGCGGCCCTCCTCCTGGGCAAGTGCCGTACGCCGCTGTGATTCCGCCGCGTAAGTATCCTGCGCCTCTCGGGAAATGCCATATCTCCTTGCGACGAGTTCAGCGGTCTGCAGCATCGGCATGTAGGCATGTGGAACCCGCTCGATCAATTCCGAGTCGGCCGCACTCGTCATCCATTCGACAAAACGGTCCTGAACCAATGAGATGCTCTCTTGCCCCCCTGCCACTACCACATCCATCTCGTCCACAATGATTTGCTTTGCTGCGGTGGCCATCGCCATCAAGCCCGAGGCGCATTGTCGATCGATGGACTGGCCCGCGACGTTGACCGGAAGTCCGCCGGCTAGCGCGCTAAGACGGCCAATGTTCATGCCAGCCGTGCCTCCCGGCATCGATGTACCGATCACGACATCCTCAATCTCTTCCGCGGCGATTCCGGCACGCTGAACCGCATGCGATATGACGTGCCCCATGAGGGTCGGCGATTTTGTGTGATTCAGCGAACCCTTATAGGCGCGACCGATCCCGGTCCGTGCCGTCGAGACAATGACTGCTTCCCTCATGCTGCCCTCTTGATGATGTGAATACCGGGGTAGACGTCCCGCTATGACCGCGTCTCTCTCTGGCGCATCGCGAAGCTTGGCCATCAACAGACAGAATAAAAAGTTTCTTCGGGTGGCAAGGCATTGCGATCGTGTGCAAGCGGTCTCTGTCCCATGTGGTCAGACGTTTTGATTACCAGGTCTCTGTCCAGGGACGCAGGTCGAGCTCAAAGGTCCAGGCATCGCGCGGTTGCGAATGAAGATACCAGTAGTTCTGCGCGATATGCTCCGGATTCAGAATGCCATCCTGGTCTTTCAATGCATAACGATCCGGAAAATTGGTGCGGATAAAGTCGGTGTCGATCGCGCCGTCCACCACAATATGGGCCACATGGATGTTCTTCGGGCCGAGTTCGCGGGCCATGCTTTGCGCAAGCGCGCGAAGTGCATGCTTGGCGCCCGCAAACGCGGCATAGTTTTCCTTGCCTCGCAGACCCGCAGTAGCGCCGGTAAAGAGAATCGTGCCGCGTTGACGCTGCACCATGCGCTTGGCAACTTCCCTTGCGTTCAGAAATCCTGCAAAGCAGGCCATCTCCCAGATCTTGAAGTACTTCCGCGCTGTCTCCTCAAGGATGGAAGAAGGCACATTGGCGCCAATGTTAAATACGAGAACGTCAATTGGACCGATCTCGGACTCAATCTTGTCGATGAGGGCGATCACCTCCTCTTCCTTGCGCGCGTCCGTGCCAAACGCGTAGGCCATCCCGCCGGCATCGCGAATGGAGTCAACCAGCGGTTGGAGCTTGTCCGCTGAACGACGCGTCACACAAGCGACCATGCCTTCCGCGGCGAAACGCTTCGCGATTGCACCACCCGTTGAGTCCCCCGCGCCGATCACGAGCGCGACCCTCTGCTCTTTGACATCCATCATCGTCTCCTTTATTAACAAACGAACGTTTAGTAAAAGGAGGTTATTTCATCCCTGTGCAGGAGTCAAGGGCAACTTACCCTAACGCACCTATGATGAGAAAGCTCAGGAGCACGCACCGCGCGGCACGCGCAGTGGCGAAGCTGTAAGGATGGAAGAAGAAAAGCCGCGACGGCGCTTGGCTGCATGGCTTCGCGCGCTGGGGCCCGAAGCGCAAGCATCGACAGCACGTGCGGTGCGGCCGGGTCCGACAATCGAAGCCGTCGCAATGAAAGCGTGGTACCGCGGCATGCACGCACCTATCTGCGCGCATCGACAAGAAGCCAGAAGGGCGCAGAACTGCGCCCGGAGGGGTGGGTGCTACATTGGCACCGCTCAGGTCTTGCTGAGGGGTCCGAGCCGTTCAATAGACCGCCCGAGAAAACGACGGCTGGAAGCGAGAATCTGCTGCCTGGTCCGGTCGGTTTCAACCACCCGGGCCAGCAAAATGGCACCCACGCACTGCGCAATCAACGCCCAGGCCGCGTCCGGATCGTCCAGACGCTGCTTCCAACTGCTCTGCAGCTTCTTCGCGCTTTCCTCCACCGAGGCGCGGACTGCTGGCCCGGACCTCGCGATTTCAGGTCCCAAGGTCGGTAGGGCGCAGCCTGATTCCGGATGCAGCGCATGAGAACTGCTGAGATAGCTTCGGATGCGTTTCACGAAATGATCTTCTGCCGTCTCATCCTCGCCCGCGAGCATTTCAGCGCTGTTGGCCAACTCCCGCTGGATGACCTCCGCGAACAGTTCCGCTTTGGAGCCAAAATGACTATAGAAGGCGCCCCCCGTAAGCCCGATGGCCCCCATCAGGGCATCGACTCCCGTGGAATCGAATCCTCCCTTTTTGGCAATCGCTTGACTACTGTTGAGGAGTTTTTCCCGCGTCTCCTGCTTGTGCGTGCTTGAGTAGCGCATTTTCGGCTCACTTCGAACTCAGGACATGGCAGGAATTGTAGCATGACGATCGTTCAGGAAAGTTCTGCCTCCGTTGTATGCTGCGGCGCACGGTCTGCCGATCCCCAAGATACTGGCCTGCGCCAGGCAGGGCCGGGAGCCGCGGATTCCGTCCTGCACACCGGCCGTCGTAGCCCGTCTAAGCGCTGTCTCTTCGCGGCCCGACTGAGTGCCTTCCTCGGGACACGAAGGCGCCCTGCCCGCGTCCCACTCCTGTGCTGGGGGGCACCCAACGGCATACGCAGATCAGATCACAAACCGTAAATACTTGTTGACATCACTCAGTGTGCAACCTAGCATCGTTTGCAAAACGATCGTTAACTAACGAATCACGCGGAATCTGTTGGCGCCAATCCCCGGCACGAGTATTCGGTCGGTAGGCCTACCGGTGAGCTGCGCGTTCGTCACGATGCATCTCACTACACGGACCCGATTTCGTTCGGGAAGCCGTGGGGCGGATGGCAACAGAGCGAAACAACCTGGATATTAACCAGGGTATAACAACTGAGAGACATGAATATGGAAGCCAGACGCTGGCATAGCTCCTATCCCGCCGGGATACCGCTTGACATTGAGGTGGACGCGACAGCGACACTGGGGCCCATGATTGCACGCGCGGCCGCCTCGTTCGCCACGCGTCCTGCGGTAACCTGCCTGGAGGAATCACTTAGTTACGCAGAGTTCGGTATTCTGTCCGAGGCGCTCGCGACGTTCCTGCAGCAATCGGGATTGAAAAAGGGGGACCGTGTAGCGTTGATGCTGCCAAGCTGCCCAGCTTTCCTGATCGGCCTGGCAGCGGTATTTCAAGCAGGGATGGTGGCGGTTCCAGTCAACCCCCTGTATACACCGCGTGAATTGAAGCATCAGCTGCAGGATTCTGGCGCCACCTGCATTATCGTCGCCGACCAACTACAGCAGTCGCTGCAGCAAGTGCTGGAGGAAACCAGCATTGTTCAGGTGCTGACGGCACCGGTTGTTGGAATGAAGCCTATTGCCGTTCAACTCGCGGCACTCGCAAAAGATGCTGGCGCTGTTCAACATGCCGGCACGACCGGTGGTCGCACGTGCCAACCTTTAGCCCACGCGATTCTGCAGGGAAGCAGGGGCAGTCTTTCCCCGGTCGCACAGACCGCTCAGGACATCGCCATTCTGCAATACACCGGTGGCACGACGGGCGTGTCCAAGGGGGCAGTCCTCACGCACAAGTCAGTTTGCGCGAGTCTGGCGCAAGTTTCGACTTGGGTTGGACCGCCTCTAGCAGGCTCGGAGGCATCAATGGTGACACCACTGCCTCTGTATCATATCTTCCCGCTTGCAACTGCACTACTGGCGCTATTGCTCGGTTGTGAGAATCGCTTGGTTCCCAATCCGCGTGAGGCTGGTGCTGTGCTTACTGAGTTGAAGCGGCGGCCATTCCAGATTTTTATCGGGGTCAACACCTTGTTCAACAGCTTGGTGAACACACCGGAACTCATTTCCGTAGACTTCAGCGCCACGCGTTTGGTGATTGGCGCCGGGGCATCAATCCAGGACGCTATTGCAAAGCGATGGCTCGCGGCCGGTGCTCCCCCTGTTACCGAAGCCTATGGTCTTACAGAGACCTCACCGAGCGCCACCTTCAATCCTCCTGGGCGAAGCGGGACGATCGGCATTCCTGCGCCTTCGACCGACGTTCGCCTGGTAGATGAAAGTGGGCACGACGTCCCACTTGGTGTTGCAGGCGAACTTCTGATCAAGGGACCACAACTCTTCAGCGGATATTGGAATCAAGACGACGAAACACGGAAAGCGTTCCTTGATGGTGGCTGGTTCAGGACGGGCGACATTGTTGTCATGGACGAATTGGGCTTCATGACAATGGTCGACCGCAAGAAGGACATGATTCTCGTCTCAGGCTTCAACGTCTATCCGAATGAGATCGAGGCCGTCGTCGCAATGATGCCCGATGTCCTCGAGGCAGCCTGTATCGGGGTGCCTGACGAGCGTTCTGGCGAGGCCCCGCACCTCTTCATCGTGCCACGCAACATGGCGCTCACCACGGAACAAGTGGAGGCACACTGTCGCTCCCATCTTGCGGCCTATAAAGTGCCACGACACATTACGCTGATCGATGCCCTCCCCAAATCAACGGTTGGCAAGATCCTGCGTAGAGACTTGCGTTCGCGCTTGGTTGCCGAGCAAAGCAATGCATAACGCCCCGCTCATCCCTTCTCGATTTCTCTCTGGCCTGCCATGCGGCTGCCACCACACCCGAACCATATGAACTACTATCACGCCCCCGTCCGCGATCTTCAGTTCGTGCTGCATGAACTGCTCGACGTGTCCGCCGGTTCCCCAATTGCCGAAATTGCCGATCCCGACACGATCAACCAGGTAATCGAAGCCGCAGGTCAGTTCGCTACAGAAATTCTGGCGCCCTTGAACGGCATTGGAGACCGTCAAGGCTGCACCATGCCTTCGTCAGGTGTGGTGACGACGCCTGATGGATTCAAGAACGCGTACAAGCAATTTTCTGAAGCAGGCTGGACCGCACTGGCATGTCAATCGGAGCATGGTGGCCAGGGACTGCCGAACGCGGTCAATGCGGCTGTCATGGAGATATTCGCTGGCGCTAACATGGCCTGGGCGGCCTATCCTGGTATGTCGCAGGCGGCTTACACATGCCTGGCGGCTAATGGTTCGGACGCGCAGAGGGCGCTCTACCTCCCGAAGCTGGCTTCCGGCGAATGGGCGGGAACCATGTGTTTGACCGAGCCGCATTGCGGCACCGACCTCGGACTTTTGCGCACCCGTGCAGTACCGAATGCCGATGGCACCTTCGGCATAACCGGTACGAAGATCTTCATTTCGGGAGGCGAACACGACTTCACGGACAATATCGTCCATCTGGTACTCGCCCGGTTACCGGACTCGCCCCCCGGCGTCAAGGGTATCTCCCTCTTCCTTGTTCCAAAGTTCCTGGTGTCGCCTGAAGGAGATTTGGCCGAACGCAACGCAGTCACTTGTGGCTCCCTGGAGCACAAGATGGGCATCCATGCGAACGCCACCTGCACGATGAACTTCGATGGTGCAACAGGTTATCTGGTGGGCGAGCCAGACAAGGGGCTCGCGGCTATGTTCGTCATGATGAACCACGCGCGGCTCCTTGTCGGGGTCAATGCAATCGGACTGATGGAGGCGGCGTACCAGAAGGCACTGGGCTATGCCAAGGACCGCACACAAGGAAGGTCCCCGACAGCATCGACCCGTAACGGCCCTGCGGATCCGATTATCGAGCATGCTGATGTGCGCCGTATGCTGCTGACTCAGAAAGCATATGTCGAAGGAACACGAGCATTCGCGCAGTGGGCATGCCAGCTGGCCGACACCCAGCACTTCGCCGATGACTCCGGCGTCCGGCATCAGGCGGCAGAACTCTCTGCGCTGGTTACTCCGATCGTTAAAGCATTCAGCAGCGACCTCGCCGTCGAATGTACCAGCTTGGCAATGCAAGTCTTTGGTGGACATGGCTATATCGTGGATAACCAGGTCGAACAGCATCTTCGTGACGCACGTATCATCCCGCTCTACGAAGGTGCCAACGGCATTCAAGCCATGGACTTACTTGGACGCAAAGTTCTCCCCGACCAGGGCACACGGCTGGAGATGTTCCTTGCAATCGTCACCGAGTTCATCGACGCGAATGCCGACAATCCAGTCCTGCGGGAATTTACCGCCCCGCTTTCGAGCGCGACCGAAGTGTTGCGGAACGCGACGCACGAAATATCGATGCAAGCCAAAACGGATCCTCATGTCTTGGGAAGCGTTGCTGCATCCTACCTTCGGCTTGCCGGCCATGTCGGTCTAGCATGGATGTGGGCACGCATGGCTGCGATCGGGCTCGTCAACCCCGCCTCTGCCGACCCGATCTATGCATCGAAAGTCGCGACGGCGCGCTTCTATTTCAAGAAGCTGCTACCCGAAATACAATCTCTGGCAGCGGCTATCGCTGCCGGCTCCGGTCCGATCATGGAGCTTGATTTCGGCTAACGCCTCCACTTTCGCCATGGTCTTTTTGGCGGCAGCCGCAGCAGAATGCGCTGCCGCCAGAACATACAGAGTTTGCTGCCTGCCGGGCGCCGAAGAAGCTTGGCTCTACAACCAGGCACCCTCTGACAAATTGGAACGAACGTTCCGTGATACATCCTAAAGGTACTGACATTGCTCTCGAAGCCTAATATCAAAAAACCGCGGATCGCCATCGCGGGCGCAACAGGACGCGTTGGCGCTACATTGACGGCGTTGCTCGCCGCTGACCCGATCGACCTGGTCGCACTAACGCGCCAACCCAGCACAGCGCGACTGCCCGAAGGGGTGGTAACACTCAAGGCCGACTTCAAACGCGCGGACACGCTTGAGGAGACCCTGCGCGGCGTCGACCGGCTCTTCATCGCGCATGGCACCTCCCTCGAACAGGTCGCCAACGAAATCGCGTTGATCGATGCAGCAGTTGCATCAGGCGTTCGGCACATCGTCAAACTGTCCGCCCTCGGTCCCGCGACCCGACTTCTTCCCATCGCTTGGCACATGCAGATCGAAGCGCATCTGGCGCAGCAGCCAATCGCATCTACCGTCTTGCGCCCTGGCACTTTCAGCCACGTGCTCAAGCGCCTGGGGCCACACGTCGCCGCCGGTTCCTGGGCCGGCGCAGCAGGCAATGGGCGTGTGAACTTCATCGATACCCGCGACGTTGCTGAAGTAGCCCGCATTGCATTGCTCGAGGAGATCGAGCCGGCGTCGCAACGTGCGTACCACCTGTCTGGCCCGCGTGCGTGGACCATGAACCAGGTGGCAGAGGAGTTGGCGCGCCTACTTGGACATCCGGTTACTTACGTCGACCGTTCGCCTGCTGAGCAGAGAGAGGCGCTGCTCGGCGCCGGACTTTCTCCGCTCGTAGCCGATCTTTTGGTTGGACTCGACCAAATGTTCCGCGAGTCTGTGATCGCCGAAACGACGTCGACGGTCGAGGAACTGACCGGAAAGGCCCCACGTTCGTTGACCGAATGGTTGACCGACAACCTGGACGTATTTCGAGCGTGAGCTCTCCATCGGTTGGTGTCCCAGGAAGTGAGGTAAGTCTTGTGCCACTCGCTGCGCGGCAAAGCGCGTAGGGCTTAGCCCGAAGCAGCTTGCCGCGCAGCGACCACTTCGCTCGGGGTGGCCATCGTGAAGTCTGGATTCGTTTGATGTGCGATCCACCGAACTTTGTCCTTGAAGGAAATCACGATGACCAACGCCACTATGGCACCCGGGGCCGCGTAACGCATTAGCGCGTCGCAGCCCTGCGGAAATCGGACGGCGTGACGCCGGTCGCCTTCTTGAATGCGGTGCTGAAGTGCTGAGCGTGGCTGAAGCCGCAATCCAGCGCGACTTCGGTTGCGGTGCGACGAGGATCCAGGAGGAACTCTTTGGCACGCTCGAGACGCAGACCGTACACAAAGCGCAAGGGCGTCTGCCCGGCACTTTCGCGAAAAGCCCGCATGAAATGCCGGGGACTGACACCGGCGACTTGCGCCAGGTCCTTGATCGTGAACGGCCTCGACAAGTCGGCCTCGATGTAGTCGATAACGCGCCGCAAGCTGCCAGGTGCGAGGCCACCGCACTGGCGAATGGTGGCTGGCTGGCTGCCGTCGACCCGCGCCAGTAGGGCGAGTGCTTGCATTGCCCAGCCCTCGGCGAACAACCCGTAAAGGCTGTCTGCATTGCGCGCCTCACGGCATAGGACTGAAAGGCCACGTTGCAGATCTTCGTTGCCAAAGGCAATCAGCGGCCGATTGAAGTGGCAGCCGGCGTCGGAGGCAACGATCGGGTCGAGGAAGACCACCGTGTAGTCGAAGTTCGGGGCTACGTCGAACTCGCCTTCGACTGAAATCGAGGCCGGGAACAGAGCAAGGTTTGTTCCTTGTTTTATTCCCGAGTGGATGCGGCGGCCGTCGAGTTCCAGATGCAACTCTTTGAGGCCGTTCCGAAACCAGAACAGCGCGAGCCGCGGTTGACGAAAACGCCAGGAGATGGGCCCGGTCGCCCGGCGCGCGAGGACTTCAACATGTGTGGTGCGCGAGTCAACAATGGTGCCGGATACGAGTTCGCCCCCTACCTCGCGGTATTCATCTTGTGAGTCTAGGTGACCATGCATTGCTTACCTCCGCTTCGACCTTGCTTCCGGCCTCATTGTGCGCGCGGCCCCTTGGCCTCGCAAGCGAATCAGTCGCGGGTGAAGACCCCTTATGGGGAGGGGGTCGCTGACGCATCCCATCCAGCATCGCACTTGCTGCCCAAGACGATAGTCCGCGCCCCTCGATGTGCCGCACGCTAAAGCAGGAAATCCCGGCCCATCGGCAGGCGATCGAAGTGCGGACAGGGCAGCCGAGGTAGGTCGCCGAGATGCGTTGCTCAACGAGGCCGCGGCGCAATGGCATCAAGCACGGTAAATCCGCGACTCAGGCCTGGCCGATGGCGTCCCAACATCCCGGTGAAAGGCACTGCTGACCGATTGCGGCGTCGGCCGCACCGGGCGCGCGTGATCTCGGCGCGCGGCCCCATGGGCCTGGCCACGCGGTTTGCCTGGGCAAAGACGTCGACCCTGTTCCTTCTCAGAACCCGACTTTCCCAATGCCCTTCAATTGCAAGATGTCTCGGGCTTCGTTCGGGCTGGCGATTTCGAGTCCAAGCCCCTCGATAATCTGCCGCACCTGCCGCACCTGCGCTGCATTGCTCTCGGCGAGCGTGCCCCGCCCAAGCCACAGGCTGTCTTCCAATCCGACGCGCACATTGCCGCCCATACTGGCAGACATTGCTGCAAGGCGAAGCTGATCCTTGCCTGCCCCCAGCACCGACCAGCGATAGTCATTGCCGAACAGTCGGTCGGCCGTCCGCTTCATGTGCAACACGTCTTCAGGATGCGTGCCGATACCGCCCAGGATGCCGAACACAGTCTGGACAAAGAACGGCGCCTTGACCAGCCCGCGCTCGACGAAGTGCGCCAAGTTGTAGAGGTGGCTCACGTCGTAGCACTCGAATTCGAAGCGCGTGTCATTGGCAGCACATTGCGCCAGGGCGTATTCAATATCCTTAAAGGTGTTGCGGAAAATCAGGTCACGACTGGCTTCCAGCGCTTCGCGCTCCCATGCATGTTTGAACTCCTTGAAACGCGCGAGCATCGGGAACAGCGCGAAGTTCATGGAGCCCATGTTGAGTGAAGCCACCTCGGGCGCAAAGCGCATTGACGGCTGAATGCGCTCCTCGATCGTCATGTAGGGCGAGCCGCCACTGGTGATATTCAACACGGCGTCGGTGCATGCCTTGATTTGCGGCAAGAATCGGCCGAATGCATCGGGGCTCTGGTCCGGCTTGCCCGTGACAGGATCGCGTGCATGAAGGTGAATGATCGCGGCGCCCGCTTCGGCCGCGCCGACCGAGGCTTCGGTGATCTCTTCCGGTGTGACCGGTAGATACCGTGACATCGAGGGCGTATGAATCGCACCGGTGACAGCGCATGTGATGATGACTTTACTCATGATATGAATCCGGAAGTCCGCATCGGGTGGCCTGAATCTGCGATTACCGGCTTAGGGCGGGTTGACTTCATTGACTTGTCTCTTTTTATCTTCAGTTTGAGGTTCGGCATGCGGCGCAGACACACATTCCGGGCCGAGACCTCACGGCCAACGACCGCCCGTGCATAGACAAGGTCGCTCCCGTTGGTCCGTGCAGGCTGACCCACCCTCACACGCGAGGGGCTTCGGGCAGGCGTTCACCGCCGCGCACGACGTACTTGGCGGGATACAGTGTGACGAGAACCTCGACTTCGTCCTCCGTTGCCCCGGTGCACGCGCTCCAGATCGTGCTCACCTTTTTGGCCAGCGATAGCACGGCGCCGTCGCTGCGCCCATCACGTATGTGGCAGAAGATCAGCGTTTCGGAAGTGGGCTCTCCCGAACGGTAGGTATTCTCGGGCGTGGATTCATGGAATACGACGCTAATCAAGTCGAGCGGCGAGAGGATGATCTCCCTGATCGCGCTCGTGAACTCGCTGGCGACCTTGGCCTTGACGCCAGCTTCGATTCCGACCTTGCATTCGCAAACAATGACGGGCATGTTGTGTCTCCGTGAAGATAGGGCTGTTGAGGCTTCAGTCTCTCGGAACGTCGCCGCGGGCGATTGCATCGGGGTGCCACCACTTGCTTGGCAGTGCCATGACATCGCGTCGTGCCACCGGTCCAGGCCGAGTTCGTTATCGGTGGGCCGGTGCCCGCCAGTGCGACGTAGGTAGTGCCCCACCCGCTAGGCGCCCGGGCGCTGCAGGAGCCGCTGACGGCAGCATTGGCACAACGCTGACAGCCTGTCCGAGGGTACCCCGCTTCGTCGGACAGTCTTACATCTGAATTTTATGTCGATAGTTGGGTTCCTTTTGATGGCGTCGTTCGAGTTGTCCGCAGGCGGGCGGCGAGTCGCCTTTGTCGACCACGACGCCGCCCGGCGGTGGGCAACTCACTGGCGACGGCGTCGCAACGTGAAGGGCTTTGGCTGGAACCACAAGCGCGTGTATCGCATCTACCGCCAGTTGGAGCTGAACTTGCGCATCAAGCCCCGCAGACGACTGGTACGCGAGCAGCCGAAGCCTTTGGCAGTGCCACAGTCGTTGAATGAAAGCTGGTCCATGGACTTCATGCACGACCAACTGGCCGACGGCCGCAGCATCCGGCTGTTCAACGTTATCGACGATTTCAACCGTGAGGGGCTGTGTATCGACGTGGACTTCTCGCTGCCATCACCGTGGGTGATCCGTTGCCTGGATCAGATCATCGAGTGGCGGGGTAAGCCGCAGGCGATCCGATGCGACAACGGCCCGGAATACGTCAGCGAAGCGCTGAAGGACTGGGCCGGCAAGCGAGGAGTCAAGCTGCAGTTCATCCTGCCAGGCAAGCCGCAGCAGAATGCTCACATCGAGCGGTACAACCGGACCGTCAGGTATGACTGGCTGGCGCACTACCTGTTCGACACCGTTGCCGAGGTTCAGGACTACGCTACCAGATGGTTGTGGTCTTACAATCACGAGCGCCCGAATATGGCGCTCGACGGCATTACCCCGAAACAACGATTGGCCATCATGGCCTAGCCTCTACTTCCAACGACCGCTAGAAATGGGGGGGAATACCGTGTGGCCGAAGTGGCCTACGAGCCGGCGGCACGCCTTGCTAAGGATCGTGTCCAGTTCGGCAAGCCGATCGGATCGTTCCGTGCAAGTACTGGGCTTTGGCAATTTCGGCCACCTCACCCCGATACGACGCCTCATCCGCTTCCTGTTCGTCAGGCCAGCGCTTTGCCTCGGACTTCCTTCATACTCCCAGTCGCCCGGGAAACCCTTGTCTCTGGCTGACACTTCCCCTTGCCGGGCGTGTAAGGGACTTGCACCCTCAAGTCAGTGGGCCCTGACGGGCGCACCGAAAAGAAGAGCCCCGCGGCGAGCCGCGGGGCATAAGCTCGCTGAGGCGAGCATGGAGACAACGGCTACCGCATTCTGGCGTGTACGCGTTCACTATGCTGTATCGCAGGAAGATTACCAATCGCTCTGTGCGAACTCTCCCGTACTTTGAAAGATCCAGGCAAGCTCCCACTGTGCAGCCGCGCCGTGGCATTCCAAGGTACGGAACTCCCGGTCTTTTCGGTTGAGCTGGCGGGCGTCGTCGCCGTAGCATTGCCGGCGATGGCACAGGGAAGGCATGGCCGGGAACACCCGGGCTGGGCCTGGCAATGACATGACAAGGCAACCATGACTGAACACCACGCCACAAGCACGAACGCCGCACGCGCGCAGGCCGTCCTGCAAGATGTCAAGCGCCGCTGGAATACTGCCGCACTGACATGGAACGCCGACGCGCTGACCGCGCTGTACGCACCCGAAGCCCTGTTCTTCGGGGGCCGCCCGGGCCACGCCGTGGGCCACGCGGCGATCCTGGGGTACTTTGCCTCGTACACCGGGACGCTGCGCTCGGCATCGATGTCCCTGGCCGACCAGACCCTGGTCGAGCTCGGCGAGGACACGCTGCTGGCGCAGGGGCATGCAAACTTCCGCTTCGTGCTCACAGACGGGCGCGAAACCGACTCGACACTGCGGACGACTTGGGTGCTGGTCAAGCGCCTAGGCGTGTGGCAGATTCTGCAGCACCACTTTTCCCCGACACCGGAGGCACCGCCTATCCAATAGCCGGAGCCCCCTCATCGAGAAGACCCGATGCACGAAGACCACGCGCCCGCCGACCATTCCGCGCCAACGTTTGCCAACGAATTGCCGCCACCGGCACCACGACGCCACCTGCATACCCGCGCTGTCATCATGCAAGGCTTTCGCCGTGATGACGGCTTATGGGATATCGAAGGTGAGATGAAGGACAGCAAGACCGCGCCCTGGCCCAGCTGGGAAAGCGGTGAGCAACCGCCCGACGTGCCAATACACCACATGCGGGTCCGCATCACGCTGGACGACACTTATACCGTCCGGGCCATCGCAGCGGCACTGCCTTCCACTCCTTTTCCCGAATGCACCGGGGGCATTCCGCCGCTGCAAGGCCTGGTTGGCGCGAGCATCGCGCGCGGCTGGCGCAAGGCGCTGGAAGCCACATTGGGTGGCACCAGAGGCTGCACGCATCTGCGCGAACTGCTGATGAATTTCGGTACCGTGGCATACCAGACCGTGGGCGGAGAAACGCGGCGCCAGGAATGGGAGGCCCTGCCCGAACCGCGCATCAGACCTCCGATGGCGACGTCGCCCAAGCCGCATTGGGGCAAGTGCCTCGGCTGGCGCCTTGACGGCGAAGTGATAAGGCGGTGGGCCCCGGACTTCTACCAGCCCCCCGGCAACGCTTCGGCAGGCACCAGTCCAACCGCTTCGGACTAACCACCGCACTTCATTATTGCCGGCCCGCCCCCAGGAGGCTGCCACTCCTGGAGCTCCGGCCCATTCCATTGGCGCATGGCGGCATTGTTCTTTGTATGGAACATGGCAGGGCCACCGCTTGACGGTTCCTGGCGGCGGCCTCGAAACTCGTTTGCGCCAACGCCTCACTGGATCTGTGTGACGACGACGAGCTTGCGCCCCGCCTAACGGCCACTACGAAGGAGAAGCATGCAGCCACACGCAACTGACGATTTCCCCATCGAGCGCCGCGTTGCCACGCATCTTGCTGCGACGGCCTGGGACGATCTGCCGGCGCCATCGCGTGAGAGTGCGTTGCGTGCCATCCTGTGGTGGCTGGCGACAGGACTGGAGGGCGTCACCGAAGCGAACCATGCAACGCTGCTGCGCTATGTTGAACAACTGGCGGGGCCAGCCGAAGCCGCGATACTGGGCACCAGCCAGCGCACGACTGCCGAACTCGCAGGCCTGGTCAATGGCCGAGCTGGCAAGGCCTGGGAGCACGAGGACAAGTATTGGGTTGACGAGACCATCGGCTTTGCCGTCGGTTGTTGCGTTGTGCCCGCGGCCATTGCAGCGGCCGAGGCGCGAGGCGCCGTAAGTGGCCCTGCCCTGGCGACGGCGGTCGCCCTGGCCATCGACCTGGAGATTCGGCTGCTGCGGCCCCTTGGCCTGGGTTTTGTGCCCGGCCAGGCCGTAGCCAACGCGACATTTACGCTGGGCACCTACGGCGCCGCGGTGGCAGCGGCCAAGATCTTCAGTCTAAATGCCGATGGCTTCCTCGACGCACTCGGACTTGCGCATTGCCAGGCCTGCGGCAACTTCCAGGGGCAGGTTGAAGGACGCGGGGTGGCAACTCAGGCCGGCATCGCCGTGCGCAATGGCATTGCGGCGGCCCGGATGGCCGCGGTCGGCATGCCTGGCCCCAGAGGATCGCTGACCGGTCGCTGCGGCCTCTACGCAATGCATTTTCCGCGTTGCACGGTTGCAGCCGATGAAATCGTCCATCGCCTGGGCGAAGATTTTCTCAACGTCCATCTGGGATTCAAGGGATATCCCTGCGGCGTGGTGGCGCACCCCGTCATCGACGCCGTGCTGGAGACTCGTGCCTCGCTGAACGGTCGCCCGGTTCAGTCGATCGACGTCTTCGGAGCAACCAGCCTGGCCATCATGGCCAGCCCCATCGACCGTAAGCGCGCACCCGCCAGCGTCATCGAAGCCCAGTTCAGCATTCCATGGGCGGCCGCGTGCGCAATCCGCGATGGTCACTTTTCCATCAGTCACTACGACGACGCAGCCCAGCGCGACCCGGAGTTGCGGCATCTGGCAGGACTGGTCAATGTACACATGCGAGACGAGGCAAATGGAACCGTGGTGACGCTCACGCTCTCCGACGGCACAGTCCTCGAATCCCCGGTGATCACGGGATCGAGAGGCAACCCGAAGAATCCGCTACCGACTACGGAAATCGAAGACATCCTCTACCGGGCAGCGGAGCGGCTCGGCATAAGAAGTGCCTCGGCCAGGCGCGCGGTTGCGCTATTGCGCGAGATCGAGTCGCTCAAAGATTGCCGCGACCTCATGACCCTGCTGGGCGATCGAGAGGCTTGACCGCCTCGCCCTCTCTTCCGGAGACATTCTTCATGTACCGACTCATCAACCAAATCGCGTGTGCCACGCTTCTGCTGACCGGAACCGCTGCCGCCATAGCGCAGGAGCACTATCCCAATCGCCCGATCCGAATCGTCGTGAACTCTGCTCCGGGCGCGCTGCTGGACATCACCACGCGGGCCGTGGCACAGCAAATGGCAGAGAACCTGGGGCAGCCCCTTGTCATCGACAATCGTCCCGGCGCGGACGGCCAGATCGGCATTCGGGCCGCGAAGGCCGCACCGGCCGACGGATACACGCTGCTGGCCAGCGCCAACACCGTTGCGCAACTGCCGGCGATGAAGAAGGACCCTGGCTACGCGCTAAAGGACTTCGTCGGCATTGGCATGATGAACGAAGCACCGCTACTGATGGTCACCTCGCCGAGCTTGCCATATCGCAGCGTGGCTGATCTGACAGCCGCGGCCCAGGCCAGGCCTGGCAAGCTCTCATACGCGTCAGGCGGCAGCGGCACCACCACTCACGTGGCTGCCGCGATTCTTATGCACCAGGCAAACCTGGATTTCGTACACGTGCCGTACAAGGGTATCGCCTCGGCCATGAGCGACGTTATCGCAGGCCGCGTCGATTTTGCATTCGATGGCGGCAATTCCTCGGGTCCGCAAGTCAAGGACGGCCGGTTGCGCGCCCTGGGCGTGACATCCGCCAAGCGTTCCCCGGCATTCCCCGATATCCCCACGCTGGCCGAACAAGGACTCGCCGGGTATAGCTACACCGTGTACCTTGGCCTGCTCGCCCCCGCCGGCACACCGAAAGAGGTCGTACAGCGCCTCAGCCAGGCGTTGCTAGCCTCGCTGGCAAGTGCCCCGGTGAGAGAGCGTTTCCGCCGCGATGGCGCAGAGCCCGGCACGATGACGCCGGAAGCCTTCACCCGCTTCCTTCAGCAGGATCTGCAACGCACGATGAAGATCGTCGCCGACCTCGAACTGGCAAAGGAGTGAACGCCCATGGGCAAGACCATTATCGAACGCCTGGCAGAGTTCTCGGTGAAAACCGATATCGCGCGGCTGCCGGCGAATGTCATTGAAGAATGCAAGCGCGACATACTCGACTCCATCGGCTGCGCGCTGGCGGGCATGGAACATCCGAAGGGGCGCATCGGCATTGAGGCCGGCCGGCGGCTCGGTGGCACCGGAGGCAGCGCGACAATCATCGGCACCGGTGACAAGTCCACCCCTCACGGCGCGGCATTTGCCAACGGCGAGATGATCAACGCGCTGGACGCGGACTCCGTGCTGCTGCCTGGCCACGTGAGCCCCTATGTGCTGCCCGGAGCCTTCGCATCCGCTGAGGTGCACCAGCGCTCGGGAAGTGACCTGATCGCTGCCGTCGCCGTATCCCACGAAATCTCCTGCCGGTTGGGAGCCGCCATGAGCGGCTATCGCGACACCAAGGACGGTACGGCTGCGCATACGTCGGTCGTCGGCTACAGCAGCACGGTGTTCGGCGCGACGGCGTCGGCCGCGAAGCTCAAGGGGCTTGCCGTGGACCGACTGGCGAATGCCCTGGGCATCGCCGCCGCCACGGCACCGGTCAACTCGCAGCGTGCCTGGTTCATGCACACGCCGACAGCGACCATCAAGTACCAGATGGCCGGCGCGTTGACCAATGCTGCCCTGTCGGCGGCCGACATGGGCGATCTCGGCCACCGTGGTGACCTGCAGATGCTCGATGACGAGGAATTCGGCTATCCGCGCTTTATCGGCACCGCGCGCTGGTCACCCGAGCTTCTCACCACGGGCCTCGGCGAGGAATGGCGTTTCCCCGCCTTCCAGATTTTCAAGCCTTATCCGCACTGCCGCGTCATGCACGCACCCCTGGATATCCTGATCGATCTCGTGGCGCAGCACAACATACGTGTCGAGGAAATCGAGGGCATCACTTCCTACGGAGAGGGCTGGGCCTACGAGCTACCTTGCTTCACGAACCACGAGATTACCGAACTGCACGACGCGCAGTTCTGCTTCGCGCATGGCCTGGCCGTCGCTGCTCACCGCATCCCCCCCGGCAGACAATGGCAGGACCCGTCCGTCGTTTTCGACCCGTCGGTCATGACCTTGATGCACCGGGTAAAACTGGAAACACACCCGACCTACTTCCAGTCCATTTCCGCAGACATCACCAGCCGCCCGTCACGCGTCGAGATCCGTGCACGTGGCCAGACGTTCGCTGCCGAGAAGCATTTCCCCAAGGGCACCCCTTCGGCCGACCCGCAGACCTACATGACCACGGAGGAACTGGTTTGCAAGTTCCGCACCTTCGTCGATGGTCTTCTTCCAGTCGCGACCATCGACAAGGTCCTGGACAGCGTGCTGCACCTTGAGCAGGTCGATGACTTTGGCAAGCTCATGCGCCTGCTGGCGCGGCAGTAGGAAAAGTAGAGCGCCAACCCTTCCACGCGTCGTGCCGGATTCTCTCCCAAAGCAGCACGCTGCCCACGTGTTTTGGTCGGTGCCACGCGCGCGACGGCCAGTGTCTCCTTCAATGGCCCGCTTCATGCTCAGAGAGGCGCACTGATTCAGAGGCCGCTTCGGCAGCGCCTTTATCCCGTTGCACGTCGCTTCTTCATGTTTCGCCGCCTATTCTCCAAAGCCGATTTTTCGGCCTCCAGGAGGCCTCTCTTTTCAATCAGAAAGTCCATGAGGACGCGAACCTTCAGGGGCATCTGGGCGCGCGAGGGAACATAGAGGTAGAACCCCGCAAAAGGCTTGCACCAAGGCTGAAGGACGCGCATCAATGAACCGTCCGCTATCAGGTGGCGCACCGCAATATCCACATGTTGGACGAGTCCGGCGCCTTGAAGGGCCATGCGAATCATGCTGTCGTCATCATTGGTGATCAAGGACCCCTGAGGCACCACAACGAACGCATGGCCATTCGGCTCCGGGGAACTGAACTCCCACCGAAAGATGGCTCCGCTCGATGTGTGTCGGTAAGCCACGCAGTCATGCTTGGCCAGATCAGCGGGAGACTCAGGCACACCGCGGCGCTTGAAGTAGTCGGGCGACGCAACGACGGCCATCTCCAACGACGGCGAAATCGGGACAGCCACGACATGTTGCGCCAGGCTTTCTCCCATGCGGATGCCTGCGTCACATCCATCCGCCACAATGTTGGAAAACCCGTCATCCAGCAAGATTTCCAGCTTCAACTGGGGATAGCGCGCCAGGAATTCCGCAAGATGCGGTTCAATCAGGTTCCGGGATGCAATCCTCGACGTGTTGATTCGCAACAGACCCGATGGGGACGTATTGGCTTCGCCTACGCTGCGCACGGCTTGCTCAATGGTCCCGAATGCCGGACGGATCTGGTCGAACAGGCGCTGCCCTTCCTCTGTCAACGACATGTCGCGCGTCGTGCGGTAAATGAGCTTGACATTCAGTTGCCGCTCCAGAGTCTTAAGACTCTGCGACAGCGCCGCCCGCGTGATCCCCATCTCCGCTGCAGCCTTTGTGAAACTACCGTGCTGTGCGATGAGAGAGAACCAAGCGAGCGAGGGTATTTTGGACGGATCCATCTTGCCTCATTGTTAAGCCAGATTTACATGTGCAGTAGATGCCAATGGCTTGCTGGTTGTCAATACGCTTCCTACCATTCGAACTCAAGCGACAGGCTCGGGCCATGCCCCAGGGTGAATTAGGTGCCCCATATGCCACCGCAGGTCTGAACTCGCCCGTGCTTTCGCCTTGGTAGGAAGCGTCGTAGGCAATGGCGACGAAGCCATTATCTGCCAGCTTCCTGGCGTAGAGGCCGGTGGTCTGCTCCTTCACGCCGCCTCCCGGATGCCGCCTGACGAGATGCTGCGCGCCATCGACGACGAATGGTTCGCGCCTCAATCCGGGCGTTGATGCTCTTTCAGGGCTTCGGCACTTGCGCCATCGGCGTAAGACATCGGCGTAAGACATCAGATTTGAAGATCAAGCATGACATCATCTAACGACTTCCTGTTCCAAACATTTTCATTCGCCAACGGCATCACACTGCGCAATCGCGTGGTGATGGCGCCGATGACCACCTGGTCCTAGAACGCCGACGAAAGCATCTCCGACCAAGAGCTGGCCTGGTACCGCGCTCGCGCAAAAGGTGTGGGTCTCATCTTGACAGGCTGCACCCACGTGCAGGCCGGCGGCATCGGCTTCACCAAGGAATTCGCGGCCTACGACGACCGATTCATTCCCAGCCTGATCCCGAACGGCGAACTGATCAGCGCCAGCGCCATGGCCGCGTTCCCTTGATGGCGGCCGGTGAAGTCCGTACGCCACGAGAGGCTCGCGAAGCGCTGGCCCTGGTGACGCCGCGAGAGGCCCCTGCCGCCCCATTCCGGATCCCTACTTTCGGATCGGCGCAAATAGGCGCTCAACCTCAAAGCCTGAGTTCGATCAACAAGTCCTTCGCCGCCACTCGGTCGCCCTGCTGCACATGTACTGCGGCAATCTCACAATCGCGATCGGCCGCGATGTGGGTTTCCATCTTCATCGCCTCCAGCGCAAGCAGCGTCGTGCCTGCGGCCACGCGCTGTCCCGGCTGCACCGCCACCGTCACGATCGCGCCCGGCATCGGCGCGGCAACATGCAGCGGATTGCCAGGTTCGGCAACCGGACGGCTGTGGCGCACCACCGCCGCATGCGCGGCGCTGCGCTGTTCGACCAGCGCCGTTCGCGACTGGCCGTTCAGCTCGAACTGGACCTTGATGTTGCCCTCTTCGGCGTCCGGGTGCATGCCCTGCAGCGACACCAGCAGCGTCTTGCCCGGCTCGAGGTCGACGGCCGTTTCTTCCTGCGGCTGCAGGCCATACAGGAAGGCCGGCGTCGGTACGACTGACGTATCGCTATAGGTCCGCACATGCGCGTGGTAGGCGATCGCCTGCTTCGGATACATCAGGTAAGAAGCGAGCTGCCGGTCGTCGAGCGCCTGCTCGCAGGCCGCTTCGCCCGCGGCACGCGCCGCCGCCAGATCGACTGCCGGTATCTGGTCGCCCGGCCGATAAGGCGCGGGCGGCTCCCCGCGCAGGACCTTGCGCGAGAGTGCCGCCGGGAAGCCATCTGGCGGGAAGCCGAGTTCCCCCTTGAACAGGGAGACCACCGATTCGGGAAAGGCAATCTCCTTGCCCGGATCGCAGACATCGGCAGCACTCATGTCGTTGGCCACCATCATCAGTGCCATGTCGCCCACCACCTTGGAAGTCGGCGTCACCTTCACGATGTCGCCGAACATCTTGTTGACATCGGCGTACGCGCGCGACACCTCGGTCCAGCGATGCTCAATGCCGAGCGAGCGGGCCTGCTCGCGCAGGTTCGTGTACTGGCCACCGGGCATCTCATGGCGGTAAACATCGGCCGTGCCGGCGCGGATCTCCGATTCGAACGGTGCGTAGTAGCGACGGACGCCTTCCCAGTACATCGACGCCTCATGCAGACGCTCCAGGTCGAGTCCGGAGGCGCGCTCGCTGCCGGCCAGTGCCGCCGCGATGCTCGACAGGTTGGGTTGCGAGGTCAGCCCGCTCATCGCATCCAGCGCGCCATCGACCGCATCGCAGCCGGCATCGATGGCAGCCAGCGCCGAAGCGGCCGAAATGCCGCTGGTATCGTGGGTGTGGAAATGCACGGGGAGGCCCGTCTCTTCCTTGAGCGCCTTCACCAGCGCGGCGGCAGCCTGCGGACGGCAGATCCCCGCCATGTCCTTGATGCCAAGCACGTGCACGCCGGCAGCCTGCAGTTCGCGCGCGATCCCGACGTAGTACTTCAGGTCGTGTTTAGGGCGGGAGCCGTCGAAAATGTCCCCGGTGTAGCAGATTGCGCCCTCGCACAGTGCACCGCTATCGCATACGGCGTCGATCGCCACACGCATGTTGCGCACCCAATTCAGCGAATCGAACACGCGGAACACGTCCACGCCGGCGCTGGCGGCCTGGCGGACGAAGAACTTCACCACGTTGTCCGCATAGTTCGTGTAGCCGACCGCGTTCGAGCCGCGCAGCAGCATCTGGAACAGGATGTTGGGCACGCGCTCGCGCAGTTGCTCAAGACGTTGCCACGGATCTTCCTTCAGGAAGCGCAGCGCCACGTCGAATGTCGCCCCGCCCCAGCACTCCATCGAGAACAGTTGGGGCAGTTCGCGGGCATAGAACGGCGCGATCGGCAGCATGTCAGCAGTGCGCATGCGCGTGGCGAACAGCGACTGGTGCGCATCGCGCATAGTCGTGTCGGTCAGCAGCACCCGCTTCTGCTCCAGCATCCAGCGCGAGAATTTCTCCGCGCCGAGTTCTCGCAAGAGGTCGCGCGTACCGGTCGGAAGCGGGCCGCCGGTATCCACCGCAGGCAGCACCGGGGTGGGCAGCGGCAGCGCAGGCAGCGAGCGGCCGCTCATTTCCGGATGCCCGTTGACGCACACATCGCCGAGATAGCGCAGGAGCTTGGTCGCGCGGTCCTGCCTCTTGGTGAAGGCCAGCAGTTCCGGCGTCTTGTCGATAAAGCGCGTGGTGACATCGCCGGACCGGAAGGCCGGATGGTTGATGACGTTCTCGAGGAACTGCAGGTTGGACGCGACGCCGCGGATGCGGAACTCACGCAACGCGCGGTCCATGCGCCGGATCGACTCGGGGGCAGTCGGCGCCCACGTGGTGACCTTGACCAGCAGCGAATCATAGTACGGCGTGATCACTGCGCCACCGTAGGCAGTACCAGCGTCCAGGCGCACGCCGAAGCCCGCAGCGCTGCGGTAGGCGGAGAGCCTGCCATAGTCCGGCAGGAAGCCGTTCTCGGGGTCCTCGGTCGTGATCCGGCATTGCAGGGCATGCCCGTTCAGAGAGATTCCCGCCTGCTCCGGCACGCCGGCCGCGCGCACGACGATCTTGCCGTCGGCGTCGCGCGTGTTCTCGGTCATGCCGATATGACCGCCCTCGGTGATGCGGATCTGCGCCTTGACGATATCGACCCCGGTAACCAGCTCGGTGACCGTGTGCTCCACCTGGATGCGCGGATTGACTTCGATGAAATAGAACTGGCCGGAGTCGGCATCCATCAGGAATTCGATCGTGCCCGCATGCGTGTACCCGACCGCGCGCATCAGCCGCATCGCCGCATCGCACAGCGCGGCCCGGCCGCCATCGTCGAGGTATGGCGCCGGCGCGCGCTCCACCACCTTCTGGTTGCGACGCTGCACGGTACAGTCGCGTTCGTACAGGTGCACCAGATTGCCGTGCGCATCGCCGAGCGCCTGCACTTCTACGTGGCGCGCGTTGCGCACCAGTTTCTCGACATACACCTCATCATTGCCGAACGCCGACAATGCCTCGCGCCGCGCGGCCGGCAGCGCGGTCTCGAGATCCTGCTCGTTCTCCAGCATGCGCATGCCGCGCCCGCCACCGCCCCAGCTCGCCTTGAGCATCAGCGGGTAGCCGATGCCGGCCGCCAGGCGCTTGCACTCGTCGAGGTCCCTGGGCAACGGATCGGTCGCCGGCATCACTGGCACGCCCGCCTCGATCGCCGCATTGCGAGCGGCTACCTTGTTCCCCAGCTTGCGCATGACCTCCGGCGACGGGCCGATCCAGCGAATCCCGGCGTCCATCACGGCTTGCGCGAAATCCGGGTTTTCCGAGAGGAAGCCATAGCCCGGGTGGATCGCGTCGACCTTGGCCTGCCGGGCGATGCGCAGGATGTCGTCGATGTCGAGGTAGGCCGCCAGCGGCTTCTTGCCCTCGCCAACCAGGTAACTCTCGTCGGCCTTGAAGCGATGGAGCGCAAGCCGGTCCTCCTTCGAATAAATCGCCACCGTACGGATGTTCATTTCCGCAGCGGCGCGCATCACACGAATCGCGATCTCGGAGCGGTTGGCAATCAACAGGGATTTGATTGGGGTGTAGTCCATGGGTGCACAAGAAAGTAGGCCATGCCGTGCACAAGCGTCACGGCGTGTCAGATGATCGGGGATGCAGCGCCGGGCCTGAGGCTCCGCGCTGCCGTCAGTCGGAATGGGCAAAATTGGGGGGCGAATCCATCCAGTCGTATTGCCCTGTCGCAGCCGCCCACGCCCAATTTTTCCGCCGTGGCGACCGCTTATTGCTATCGTAACGCTCGCTTGGCGTCTGTCCGGCACGCGGCTGGCTGTCATCGCCTGCAAGCTCGCGGCTGTCCGCGCCGGCTCCGCTTCTGCCGTCGTACATCGCGGTTCCTTCCTCTTCCAGATCCAAGGCGCCTGCCCTTCAACGTAACGCGAAAGCCAAGCGACGGCAAATGGCAGGCACAACCAGATGCGTGCCCGCCAGATCGTCTTGGCGCAAGAATGGAGCGTAGCCCAGCGGCGATCCGATCGATCCGCTCCGCTGACATGGCAATCAGATAGGCTCACATCCTTCGACGGTGAACGCCTGCGCAAGACCCACGTCGATTCCTTGGGAAGCACCGGTGAACAAGCACCTTGCGCCCGGTCAGCCCAAGTTCCATGCTTGCCCCTTGCATGGCTCAGCCAAAGCGTCCCCCGCTCACATGCAGTACCTCGCCGGTAATGAAGCCCGCGCGCTCGGAGGCCAGAAAGGCAACCGCGTCGGCGATATCTCCCGGACGACCAACACGCTTGATAGGCTGCATCTGCACCGCACGCTCCTTGATGGTCTCGTACGAAGGCAACGCCTGTACCATTTCCGTCTCGATAAAGCCCGGTGCCACGCAGTTCACCGTGACGCCATAGCGCCCTTGCTCGATGGCCAGTGCCTTGGCCATGCCAATCAGCCCTGCCTTCGCAGCCGAATAGTTGGCCTGTGTGGGATTGCCGAGGTGCGCGCGCGAGCTGATGTTGATGACGCGGCCCCAGCCCTGTTCGATGAAATGCGGCATCACCGCCCGGGTCGCCAGGAACGCCCCCTTGAGCATGACCGCAATGACGAGGTCCCAGTCTTCCTCGCTCATCTTCACCAGATACTTATCCCGCGGGAATCCGGCGTTGTTGACGAGGATGTGCACCCCGCCAAATTGGGCAACCGTTTCTTCCACCAGCCGGCTCACGTCTTCAGCCTTGGTGATGTCGGCGATTACGCAATGGGCTTGCAGGCCATCAGCACGCAGCGCCGCGACAGTCTCTTCTGCCCGCTCGCGGAGCACGTCCGTCACGACCACGCGCGCGCCCTCTTCCGCCAGCCGGCGCGCCGTTGCCGCACCCAGGCCTCGTGCGGAACCGGTAACGATGGCGACACGGTCCTTGATCTGAAGATCCATTTCCTTCCTTTTCATTAGCCGCGGCGGCGGATGCCATCGCGATGGACAGGCGGTCCGGCAACGAGGCCGAACGAATACCGGAATCGTATAAGTCGTACCGCGCCGCATCAAATGGCGATCGGCGAAGCCGCGATTCGCCGCCCGCGAACACCTGCCGGCCTGGTTCGTGTTCCGGCAATCGCCGGCTCGCGAATCGGCATTTGAGCCACGCGGTTGCCGCCTCTACCATCAGTTCCAGCGGTATGGAAAACGCACCGCAAGGCGCGGACAAGAGATCAGACAAGCACCCTCCCGGAGTGGTGCACTGAAAGGGCAACCCGATCATGACACCTCCCGCACAGATCACGATGACCCTGGAACGGGGCCTTCATGTGCTTCGTGCCTTCCGTGCCGAGCGTACGCCGCTCACAAACAGCGAGATCGTCAAGCGCACCGGCCTGCCGAAAGCGACGGTGTCACGCCTGACCACCACCCTGATCGCGCTGGGCTTCCTGCGCCGCGTTGCCGGCAGCACGCAGTTCGAGCTGGCCCCGGCTTCCCTCCACATCGGCGACACCTACCTGGAAACCAACCCGGTCACCGATCGCGTGCACCCCTTCCTGCAGGAACTGGCGGACCGACTCAATGTGTCGGTCGCCCTTGCCGTGCCTGATCAGCTCGATATGCTCTATATCGCACATCGAACCAGTTCGCGCATTGCGACCCTGCGCCTCGGCGTGGGCTCGCTGCTGCCGATGGGCTGGACGGCGACCGGCCGTGCTTGGTTGTGGGGGTTGCACCCCGAGGCCCGACATGAATACCTGGAAACCCTCAAGCGCGCGGACGGCGCGCGCGTCGCCGAGCTCGAACGCGGCATCGCTGCAGCCTTTCAGGACCTGCAGAGCCTTGGGGTCTGCACTTCCCTGGGCAAGTATCAGCGCGGTGCTTACGGGATTGCCCTGCCGGTCACGGTGGGACGTTCAGCCACACTGATGTCGCTGAGCTGCGGCGCGGTTGAGTTGGAGCCGGACATGGCAGCCATCACAGAACGCCTCGCGCCAGTGCTGAAGGCCGCGGCAGCCGACCTCGTCGAACTGCTGCGGGATATTGATACGCTGATCTGACGGTCGATCCGCGGCGCCTTCCCGGGCGCCATGGCGGCATCAGTGACACGTGCTCAATCGCTCCTCTAGGGCATGCGCCGTCGCGGCGAGCCTCGGGCCCAACTCCCGCTCCATCCTGGCCCGATTCATGCCCGCGCTGCGGCCAACGCTGGCCAGCACCACTGACGGATGTCCCGGCACGCTGAGCGGTACCGCAACCGATGCCAGCTCGCGCCCGCAAGGCGACATGCAGAAGCCATACTGGTGGAGCTGTGACATGCCCTCGGCCATCTGCCTGCGCACCGAAGGCCAGTCACGGCCGCTCTTGCGCTCAACGTTACTCTGGAGGTAGAAACGCTCCCGTTCCGGCAATGCGGCCAGCAATGCCCAGCCCATCGGGGACGAAGCAATCGGCACGCGGATCCCGGCGGCAAGGTGCGTGTCGAGATAGACGTTCTTGCCAACCTGCGATTCATTGACGATGACATCGAGCCGGTCGCGCGCACCCAGGATGACATGGGTATCGCTGGCGTCGGCGAATTTCTGCATCTCGATGCGGGCGGCGCGTTGCACGCTGTCGCCCGATACGGCTGCGTAGCCCAAGGTCAATGCGGCCGACGCAAGCCGGTACTTGCGCCGGCTCTCGTCGTAGCGCAAATAGCCGAGTGCTGCCAGGGAATGCACCATCCGGGACACGGTGGGCGCCGGAATGCCGGTCGCCACGGCAATCTCCTGGTTGCCCATCCACGGATGCTCAGCGCTGAATGCAGCCAGCACGGCCAGGCCGCGGGCCAGCGGCACCACCCGCACGTCACCCTTGTCGAGATCACGGTTCGATTGCTTCACGGCTTGAACGGTTGCCATGGCTGTCTCCATTTTTTCCGGCCAGGCCTTCATTGGACCGAGCCGCTATTCTCATCACGCCTCAAGGGTAATCAGCTGGCGGCGATGGACCAAGTTGTGTTCCGCGACGCGGCGATTCGCCAACCGCGATCCAGCACCCCGCGTGCCGGGCAACTGGCTCAGGATGACGCCGGCCCAGGCTGCCCGGCCAGCTGAGAACTCGGCGCGCGCGTCAGACCAGGCGCAGGATATCGTCGACCCGGGCGCGCTCGGTGCGGTAGCCATTCACCGGATGTGCCCTGTCGGCGTAGCCGAAGGAGATGCCGCACACCACCTTGCGTCCCTCCGGAATGGAAAAGTAATTGCGAATGAAGCTGGACTGCATGGCCAGCGCAGCCTGCGGCGTGGTGGCCACGCCATGAGCCTGGGCTGACAGCAGGAAGGCGCTGACGAAACCGCCCGCGTCCACAGCGCCATACGTTCCCAGCTCCTCCGGCACGGTGACGATCGCCACATGCGGCGCGCCGAACAGGCGGAAGTTTTCGAACGACTGGTCTTCGCGCTTCTCCTTGTCGCCGCGGCCAATCCCCAGCGCTTCATAGAGCTGAAAGCCGGCTTGGCGGCGACGGTCGAGGTAGACGCCCCGGTATTCGTCCGGAAACGGAAAGTCGGAGTCCAGTTCGGGGTGCTGCCGCACCTGCTCCATCAGCGCATTCCTGAACTTTTCAGTGCTCTCGCCCGAAGCAATTACCAGATCCCAGGGTTGCGTGTTGCACCACGAGGCGGTGCCGCGCGCGGCGTCGACGATGCTGCGGATCACGTCCTCTGGCACCCGTTCGCGCAAATAGGCGCGGCACGTGGCGCGCCCGAAGATCAAGCGCCGTAGCGCATCAATATCGGCATTTAGTGCGGTCATGGGGACCAATCCTTCCAGGAGTCAGTTCGTGCCGGGCAGCGGCCCGGCGATGCTCGCCAACCTTCCCCGAACGGGAAAAGGTTGGCGCCATGGCCTATCGGCACGCCTTGCGCAGACCCAGCACGTTGTGGGCCACGAACTGCTCAATAAGACTTCGGCAGCCCGAGCTTGCGCTCGGCGATGTTCGACAGGATAAGCTGCGGGGTGACGGGCGCAATGTAGCCGATCCAGGCTTCCCGCATGAATCGCTCCACGTGATACTCCTTCGCGTAGCCGAAGCCTCCATGCGTGAGGATCGAGGTCTGGCAAGCGTTCATGCAGGC
The DNA here is from genome assembly GCF_058809705.1 of Cupriavidus sp. MPR-AND1C. NCBI lineage: Bacteria > Pseudomonadati > Pseudomonadota > Betaproteobacteria > Burkholderiales > Burkholderiaceae > Cupriavidus > Cupriavidus sp. MPR-AND1C. The sequence continues at coordinate 87,191 of NZ_JBXASU010000002.1, forward strand.
CTCGGATGCCAGCAGCTTGGCCGCATTGGCCTCCGAGCCGCAGGAGATCCCTTTGTCGTAGAGATCGGCAGCGGCGAGCAGCATGTGGTTGGCAGCCTCGAGCTCCGCCCAGTTGCGGGCCAGCGGATGCTGGACACCCTGGTTCTTGCCGATCGGACGACCGAAGACGACGCGGTCCTTGGCGTATTGCGTGGCAAGCTTGAGCACCGCGCGGCCGATACCGACCTGCTCGGCGGAGACGAAAACGCGCTCCGCGTTCATGCCGTGGAAGATGTACTTCAGGCCCTTGCCTTCCTCACCGATCAGCGAGTCTTTGGAGACCGGCAGATCGTCGATGAACAACTCGTTGGTGTCGACGGCGGCGCGGCCAAGCTTGTCGATCTCCCGAATCTCCACATATTTGCGATCGAGCTTGGTGTAGAACAGGCTCAACCCTTCGCCGTGCTTCTTGACCTCCTCGACCGGCGTGGTGCGCGCGAGAATCAGCATGTGGTCAGCGACCTGCGCGGTCGAAATGAAGACCTTCTTGCCCGAGATCAGGTAATTGCCATCGGGCTGCTTCTTCGCCACAACCTTGAGCTTGGTGGTATCAAGGCCCGTGTCCGGCTCGGTGACTGCGAAACACGCCTTGTGTTCGCCCCGGGCAAAGGGCGGCAGCCAGGCCTTCTTCTGTGCATCCGTGCCGAAATGCACGACCGGCTGCAAGCCGAAGATGTTCATGTGGATAGTGGACGCGCCCGCTTGCCCGCCGCACTCGGCCACGGTACGCAGGAAGAGCGCAGCTTCAGTCACGCCAAGGTTCGAGCCGCCGAACTCCTCTGGCATGCAGATTCCGAGCCAGCCGCCGCTGGCGACAGCCTCGAAGAACTCGTGCGGAAACTCGTGGTTCTTGTCCTTGTTCCGCCAGTACTCGAGCGGAAAGTCCGCACAGATCTTTTCTGCCGCATCAATAATGGCGAGCTGATCGGCGCTGAGTTGGTAATCCATCGCTTCACTCCTGCAGGTGTCAGATTAGGCCTTGTCGGCAGGGCGCAGCATCATCAGGCCGGTGCGCACGGCAGTGCAGACGATTTCGTCGCGCTGGTTCTTGGCAACGTGCTTGAAGGTGACGATGCCAGAGTCTGTGCGGCTCTTGGAGATGCGGGTTTCGATGATCTCAGTCTCGACGCGGATGGTGTCGCCGTGGAAGGTGGGCTTGGGGAAAGCAATCTCGCCAAAGCCGAGGTTGCCCAGCGTGGTGCCCAGCGTGGTCTCATACACCGTGATGCCGGCCACCAGCGCCAGCAGGAACATGCTGTTGACCAGGCGCTGGCCGTAGAACGTATTCTTGCTGTACTCGGCATCGATGTGCAGCGGTGCACAGTTGTAGGTCATGGCCGAGAACAGGACGTTGTCGGTCTCGGTGACCGTGCGGCGGATGGCGTGCTCGATCACCATGCCGGGCTTGAATTCTTCGAAGTAAAGGCCTGCCATTTTTCTATCTCCTTGGGTGGTCACAATCAGTTGTTGAACGATTGCGCAAGCTCGATGATTTCGCGCGCCGTCTTCACATGCGCGATGTCGATGTGTTCGCCGTCATAAATGCACGAGGCGCGCCCCTCGGCCTGGGCCTTTTCCAGCGCGTCGATCATCCCCTGGTAGAACGCCACTTCTTCCTCGGTGGGACTGTAGGTCTTGTTGACGATCTCGACGTTGGAGGGATGCAGCACCAGCTCGCCGCTCATGCCCAGCTGGCGGTCGTTGGCGGACGAGACCTTGAGCCCTTCCAGGTCATGCACCTGCTGCCATACTCCGCCGATGGGCAGCTTGCCCGCGGCGCGTGCGGCCATGACGATGCGCGACTTCAGGTACAGGGTCTCGCGCCCTTCGAGCGACCAGACGGTCTTGAGGGCACGGGCCACGTCGGCGTTCTTGGCCGTGGCGCCGACAATGGCGGGCACGCGCTCGTGCTGGGCGATCTCGTAGGCGTATTGCAGCGAGCGGGCGGTCTCCAGCAGCGGAATCACCCGGGTGTGGCCCACCGGCACGCCGGCGCGGTATTCGGCCTCGGCCAGCATGGACGAGACGGTATGAATGTCCTCAGGGCCGCAGGGCTTGGAAATCACAATGCCCTCGACCACCGGATTGACGATTGCCAGGATGTCTTCGTAGTCGTACAGGTGTGCGCTGCGATTGATGCGCACCCAGATGCGCGGTTTCTGCCCAGCCAGCCAGTCCAGCTTGGACTTGACGATCTCACGCGCCTCGACCTTCTGGGCCGGCGGCACGCTGTCCTCCAAGTCCAGGATCAGCGCATCCGCTTTGGCTGCCACAGATTTCTCGATCCAGTCTGGCTTGTTGCCCGGCACGAACATCATGGATCGTATCGGTTTCATGGCACTTACACTCATCCTCGTCTCCTGGTAATGATTACTGCCTTACAACTGTTAGATAAACGGCGAAAAAATTTTTGGAGCTCCCGTGGCCTTGATGCTAGATGGGCCAGGTGGTTTTACTCAAGTAGTGACTGGCGAACCACCGACTCGCATTGCGCGAATCGGCGATGCACGGACGGCTTCAGCCCGCCGGATGGCGCCTCGGCAACCGTTGCAGGCAGCGAAACTTGGCCACCACCTCGTTGCGCTGGTTATAGGCGCGACGTTCCAGTTCGATCAGGCCGGCGTCAGGGCACTCGGGGTCGTCGCGCTTGTCCAGCACCTCGCTTTCCACATGGATGGTGTCGCCGATGAAGACGGGCCGCGTGAAGCGCGCGTCGCTGAAGGCCACGGTGCCTGACACCGGGTCCCGTGCCAGTCCGGCCGCACCGATGCCGCATGCCAGCCCCAGCAGGAGGATGCTGTTTACTGCACGCATGCCATATGGCGCGGCTTCGGCATACGCCTGGTCCACGTGCAATGGCTCCATGCCATAGGTCAGCGTGCTGAACAGGAGGCTATCGGCCTCCGAGAGGGTCTTGCGGATGGCATGCCGGTAGGCGCTGCCAATCACAAAGTCCTCGAAGTAGCGGCCGGTCGCGGCGTCGGACATGGATGCATTCCCTTGAAAGGCGGGACTTGATGCGCATGCCACGACGCAGCGTCCCGTCACGCTTCAAGGGTAATCAGCAAGCGGCGAGGCGCCAAGTTGTGTTCCGCGACGCGGCGATTCGCCAACCGCGATCCGGCATCAGGCATGCCGGACGGCTCAGGATGACGCCTGCTCTGGCTGCTCGGTCAGCTGGCGGATCAGCGCGCGCGTCGCCGCCGTGATCGTCTTGCCGCGACGCGTGCCGATGCGCACGCTGCGCGTCGTCCATGGTTCGGGAATCCGTAGCACCGTCGAGCGCGTGCTGGCCTCGAGCGAGACCATGCACTCCGGCAGGATGGTCACGCCAAGGCCCGCCTCAACCAGGCTGCGCGCCGCCTCGGGACCACTGATTGTGAACTTGGGATGCAACACCCGGCCGATCGCGCGCGCGGCGCGGTTGACATCCGACATCAGCGTGGTGTTCGGGTGCATGGCAATGAACGGCTCGCGGATCAGGTCGGCGAGGGCGACTTCAGGCTGCTCGCCCAGCGGGTGGCCATGCGGCACCAGCGCGACCAGACGGTCGACGCGATATGGCAGGCTGTCCAGCGGCTCATCGTCGATATCCGGGCTGACGATATACACCGCCATGTCGACATCCCCCGCCACCACCGAACGCACCAGGTTGGTATTGGCGTCCTGTTTCAGCTCCAGCTCGACCAGCGGGAAATTGCGGGAGAACTCGCCGATCTCGCGCGCCAGGTACTGGATGATGACGGCACCCGTGGTGCCCACGGTGACGTGCCCACGAACCCCTTCGGAGAATTCGCCGAGTTCCCGGCGCATGTCCTCGAGGTTCTCGAACAGCAGGCGCAGATGGCGCGCCAGGACTTCGCCCGCCGCGCTCGGCGCCACCCCGCTGGGATTGCGCTCGAACAACTGCACGCCAGCAATGTCTTCCAGATCCTGGATGCGCTTGGTTGCCGCGGAGGCGGCGATGTTCTCGCGGATGGCGGCGCGCCGGATCTGGCGCTCTTCCACCACCGTCAGGAACAGCCGCAGGGTGAACAGGTCGACCCGCCGGGTCAGGCCATGCACACTCAGCGTGCTCATGGTGTCTCCTTCAATGGTGGAACCGGTCTGTCGCCGGGTCGGGCGTCGCGGGCATGCTGCATGGCAGCATGCGCTACGTGTGCCGCGAATCGTACCGCGAGTATACCGCCATGTCAGGCGGACCTGCACGGCTGCCGCGGCCAGGCGCGTGCCGCTCAGCCCGCGCCAACGCCGCCGCTGCCATGCAAGCTGGAGACTTCCTGCAGGTCCAGGTCGTGTTCCAGGTGACGCAGCAGTTCGTCGCTGAGCTGTCCGGCGCGATGCATCTTGAGTAGTTCGGCCCTGGCGGCGGCAAGCCCGGCCAGGACCACGGCGAAGTGGGCCGATCGTGCCTCGTCGGGAAAGACGCTGTCCTTGAAGCGCTCGGTCAGTTGCGCCCGGTAGTTGTACTGCTCCCACAAGCGCGGGTGCAGCAGCTTGCCGTCGGCGTCGAATACCAGCGGGCGAATGGCATCCAGCTGCACTTTCTCCAGCCGGGCCCAGGCCTGGGGTTCGGTCAACTTGACGACACCTCCGCCCGCTTTCATCTTGCCGACGTCGAACATGCCGATCAGCGGGCCAATGGTCGTGCCCTGGACCAGCACCGTCACCAGGATCACGGCGAATGCCGCCACCAGGATCAGGTCCCTGCCCGGCATCGCCTCCGGCAGTGCCAGCGCAATCGCAAGCGTCACCACGCCGCGCATCCCCGCCCAGCTCACGATCGTTGCCGAGCGCCAGTCCGGCCGTGCCTGGTGCCTGTGCAACAGGCGGTGCCAGGCCGGCTTCAGCGCTTCCGTGGCAAAGACCCACACAAAGCGCGACAGCACCACTGCCACCATGACGATGGTGACCGGCAGCGCCAGATAAGCCACCGCATCCGCCGTGCCGCCGAGCCGGCCAATCACGCCGCGCAGCGACAAGCCAATCAGCAGGAAGACCAGCGCTTCCAGCAGGAACACCATCATCTGCCAGAACGCCGTGCCACGGATCCGGGTCGTTGCCGAAAACACTCGGTGCTGATGCCACCCCAGCATCATGCCCGTGGTGACCGTGGCGATCACGCCGGAGACTTCCAGCCATTCCCCCAAGATGTAGCTGATCCAGGCCGGCAGGACCGATGCCGTGATGATCAGGTACTCATCTGTCAGCACCGTGATGACGCGTATTAGCGCGACACCGACACCGACGCCGACAGCGACCCCGCCCAATGCCAGCACCACGAATTCGGCCGCGGCGTGCTGGATGCTGAATGCGCCGGTCAGCGCGGCCGCGACCGCGAAGCGGTAGAGCACCAGCCCTGACGCATCATTGAGCAGGCTTTCGCCTTCCAGCAATGCCATCATCCGCCGCGGCAACGCGACGCGCTCCAGCAGCGCCTTTGCCGCGACCGCATCGGGCGGGGACACGATGGCGCCCAGGGCAAAACATGCGGCCCACGGCAGACCGGGGACCACTAGATGGACTGCCACGCCGACGACCAGCGTGGTGAACAGCACGGCCCCGATGGCCAGCATCAGGATGCCGCGCAGGTTGCGCCGGAACTCATCCCAGACCGAAAAGTAAGCGCCGTCCATCAGCAGCGGCGGCAGGAAGACGACCAGGACCAGGTCCGGGTCAAGCTCCACGTCGGGCAGCCCAGGTATGAAAGCCATGGCGATGCCGCCAACGAGGAAGGCGGCTGCAGGGGGCAACCGGAGCCGTTTGGCAAGCAGATCCAGGCCGATGATGACGACCAGCGATAGCAGCACCAGCTTGAAGGCAAGAACCGGCGACATGGCGTTTCCCCCAGGGGTTCGGTGTTGCGGCAATTATCCACGAAACATCGATAGCTACGTGATGCAAGAGGCTTGTGCTTTCGATTTCCGGAACAAGCGCGGCAATCGGATTGCCGGGGGCGGTACCCGACGCTCTAATCGTTCGCAACGAGCGCCCGCCTTTTCTCATCAGCCAGCCAGGCGGCCGCCCGATTCATGCCGTGGGGTCACCCGTCGGACTGCTGGCGCGCGACCCCATGATGGCTAACCACCCACAAAAATCTGCCATGACGAGATTTCCACGCCAGAGTTCCGAAGACCCGATGGCTACGCTGTGCCGCATGGCATTGCAAACGCAGTACGAGGACCTGCCGGCAGACGTCATCCGGCATGCCAGGCATACGTTGCTGGACGCCATGGCCGTCACCATCGGCGGCTCGGCGATGGACGGCATACCGGCGATCGTTGAGTTGGTGAAAGACAAGGGAGGCAAAGCGGAAACCATGCTGCCCTTCTATGGCGGCAAGGTCCCTGCCGCAGAGGCGGCGCTGGCCATCGGGCCGATGCCGCGCGCCATGGATTGCGGCGACCTCCATGAAGAGGCCGGGCACGTCAGTGAATACATCGTTGCCAGCCTGCTGGCCGCTTCGGGCCTGCGGCAGAAAGTGACGGGTAAGGAGTTCCTCGCTGCGCTGGTGATCGGCCAGGAGATCCTGATCCGCCTTGGTTCGGCCTACAAGGTCATCAGCCGGGCAGTCAAGGCCAACGACTGCGGCGGCCACTACATCTTTGGCGCGGTCGCGGCGGTCGGCAAACTTCTGGGACTGACCCAGGAGCAGCTCGAAAACGCCCAGGGCATCGCGCGCACCATGACGCAGCCGCATACGATGGCCATCTACGCCCCCGCCACGCTGATGGTCCGCGTGCATCACGGACTGGTGTGCCAGGCGGCGATCACAGCGTGCCAGCTGGCCGCGCGCGGCATCACCGGACCGCGCGAGGAGGTGCTGCTAGGCGCCAACGGCTACCTGAACACGGCCCGCTGGGAAACGGAACCCGAAGCGCTGACACGGGATCTCGGCGGGCGCTGGGAACTGGCGAGCATCATCACCAAGGGCTACAGCGCCTGCTATTTCTCGCATTCCTCCATCGACGGCATCCGTGACCAGATGCGCAGCAATGGCTTTGGCGCGGCCGACATCGCGAGCATCCACATCGATGTCTCCACGTCTGGCTGGCGCGCGGTCTGCGAACCGACCGAAAAGAAATGGCAGCCACGGACCGTACCGGAATGCCAGTTCAGCCTGCCCTACGCCGTGGCCACCGCGGCGTTCGACGACAAGGTATTCCTGGACTCCTACAGCGCCAAGGCCAGGGAGCGGGAGGACGTCCGCGAACTGATGACGCGGATCACCGCATCGGAGGACCCCTCCGTGTCCGACTGGGGCGCACGGCTGACCACCAGGCTGCGTGACGGGCGCGTGGTCAGCAAGGAATACGTCTACGTGAAGGGCCACCCCGAGAACCCGTTCAGCGAGCAGGACTTCATTGCCAAGTTCAGGCTGTGCGTGCCCTATTCCGCGTACCCGTTAAGCGAAGAGCGCGTTGACACGCTCATTGACGACATCCTGCACCTGGAGCGGATCGACGACGTGGCGCAGGCCCTGCTCGCGCCGCTGACCCCCGCCGAAGCCTGAACCAACAGGCATGGCAAAACTACTGGAGACAATGTTCAAATGGAAACGCTCGAACAACGCGTCATGCCGAAGGTGTTCCGGCGCCTCGTCCCGCTCCTGATCCTCTGCTACTTCGTGTCCTTCCTGGACCGCGTCAATGTCGGCTTCGCGGCCTTGCAAATGAACAAGGACCTGGGACTGAGCGCCACGGCATTCGGACTGGGGGCCGGCCTGTTCTTCCTGACCTACTTCCTCTTTGAAGTGCCGTCGAACCTGCTGCTGGTCCGCTTCGGGGCGCGCCGCTGGATCGCGCGCATCATGGTGACGTGGGGACTGGTTTCGGCTGCGACCGCGTTCGTCACCGGGCCGACCGGCTTCTACATCGTGCGCCTGCTGCTCGGCCTGGCGGAAGCCGGGTTCTTCCCGGGTGTAGCCTATTTCCTCACGCTCTGGTTCCCTTCGGCATACCGCGCGCGCGTGATGGGCTACCTGCTGGTCGCGGCGCCGATGTCCACCGTGATCGGTGCCCCGATCTCAGGCGGGCTGCTGAACCTGGAGGGCGTGATGGGCCTGCATGGCTGGCAATGGATGTTCATCCTGGAGGCGCTGCCCGCCGTCATTCTCGGATTCATCGCGCTGAGGCACCTGAGCGGCGAACCGTCGGATGCCCCCTGGCTGTCGGCGGACGAGCGCAGCTGGCTGTCCCAGCGCATGGCGACGGAGGACCGTGAGCGTCGCGCCGAACATCACCTCTCGGTGGCACAAGTGTTCTTCACCCCCAAGGTGTGGCTGCTGTCGATGATGGCCTTCGGCTTCTTCCTGAGCATCTTCGGCGTCGGCTTCTTCCTGCCGCAGATCGTCAAGTCGTTTGGCCTCAGCAATGTGCAGACCGGGTTCGTGGCCGCGATTCCGTACGTGATCGCCTCGTTGAGCATCGTGTTCTGGGCCAGGCGCTCGGACGCGCGGAAGGAACGCCGCCTGCATATCGCGGTGCCCGCGTTTATCGCCGGGGTGGCGCTGATTGCCGCGGCGCTGGTGGACGACTCGATCCTGAAGATGATCGCCTTCAGCGTGGCTGCCTTTGGCATCTTCGGCGCCCTGCCGGCGTTCTGGGCCATCAACACCACCCTGCTCAGCGGACCCGCGTCCGCCGCCGGCATTGCCTTCATCGGGGCGGTCGGCAACCTGGGCGGCTTCGCGGGGCCGTCGCTGCTCGGGCTGTCCAAGGACCTGACCGGCAGCTATGCTGGCGGGCTCATGATCCTGGCCGCCGTGGCCTTCGTCGCTGCCGCCGTTGCGCTGGGGGTCGGCAGGCGCAGCAACCCGCCCGCAATCGCCCTGACACCAACCGGCGAATAATCCGCTCACCCCGGGGCGCGTCTTGCGCTCACTGTACGGAACCGGAGTCCGCCTCGGATTGACAGCCCCAATACTTGCGAGGAATCTGGTCACCATGCCAGCGCATGTCGCCATCGACCGGGCGACGCATCAACGACACTTTTCCCAGGGGACGCACCTGTGACTACCACCCAATCCGATTCCAGTTCGCCGCCCAACTGCCCCCCCCTCGAGCAGGCAGTGGTTCGCCTGATCCAGGACCTGACCTTCGACCAGCTCGATGCGCCGGCGCATGCCGGCGTCAGCCGGCTCATGCGCGACCAGCTCGCGCTGCAGGTCGGCACCTCGCAGATGCCCTGGTCGCACCAGGTGCTGGCATTCGCCATTGCCCAGCAACGCCCCGGGCGCAGCCGGGTGGCCGCCAGCACCGCCACCATGAGTGCGGCGGACGCCGCCTTCGTCAATGGCGCTTATGGTCATGGCTTCGAGTACGACGACGCCCACGGCGCCAGCGCTAGCCACCCCGGCAGCTGCGTGATTCCCGCGGCGCTCGCGATCGGCGAGGAACTGGGCTCGACCCTGGAGGAGGTCATCACCGCGATCGTGGCCGGCTACGAGGTCTACACCCGGATCGGCGTGCTGGCGGCGCCGGACCTGCTCAAGCGCGGCTATCACCCGCATGCCGTACTGTCCAGCTTCGGCGCCGCGGCAGTCTCGGCCAAGTTGCGCAGGTTCGATGCGGAAACCACCCTGCACGCGCTCTCCATCGCGCTGAGCCATGCGGCCGGCACCACCGAGTACACCTCCACCGGCGGCTCGGTCAAGCGCGTGCACGCTGGCATCGGCACGCGCAGCGGCATGGTCTCGGCCGACATGGCACAGGTCGGCATCACCGGGCCGCGCGCCTTCCTGAGCGGCAACAAAGGATTCTTCCGCACCCTCCTGCAGCGTGGCCCGGGCGATCGGGCCGAGGAGCGGTTCCGTCTCGACCAGCCGTTCGAGATCGGCACGGTCTGGCTCAAGGCGTACTGTGCCTGCTATTGCACCCATGCATATATCGACGCAATCCGCCCGTTCGCGGCGCGCCGCGCCGACATTGCTGATATCCAGGCCCGCATCCATCCCGCCTTCAACGTGGTCGTCGGCACCGCCAACGCCAATGCGTATGAGCCGAAGAACATCGAGCACGTCCAGTTCAGCCTGCCGACACAGATGGCATTTGCCGTGCTCGGCATGGGCAATGGCTACAAGGTGCACCGCGACTACCTGGACGGCAAGCTCGACATGGGCCCCGTGAAGGAAGTCGCGCGCGGCATCGGCATTACGGAAGCACCGGAACTCGAGCAGCGCTACCCCGGCAAGTTCGTCGCCGATGTCACGGTGACCTTCCGCGATGGCTCGTCCGAGCATGTCTTCGTAGAGGACCCGATTGGCTCGCTGGCCAACCCCATGTCGGAGGCAGAGCAGGACGCGAAGTTCATGGAGCTGACGGTTGACGTGCTCGGCGAAGACCGGGCGCAGACGCTGCTGGCCACGCTCAGGAAGATGGATCCGCGCCTCAAGACCGCAGACTTGGTGGCATTGACGCACTGAGGAATGACACTAGGCAGGACGCGCGCCGACACGGCCCAGCGTGCCAGGTCGGCCGCTCATGATAGTCAGGAGATAGCAATGCAGCAGCACCCCGTCAGCCGCCCGTCCGGCAGCGACGTCGACACCTTCACAAGATTGATGTCCGAGCGCTTCACGTGCCGCGCATACCTGGACAAAGCCGTGCCCGACGCGGTGATCCGAAGCATCGTCAACGTTGCCAAGAAGAGCGCATCCTGGTGCAACGTGCAGCCCTGGCACCTGGTCATCGGCTCGCAGGCGACCACGGAGCAGTTTCGCAATGCGCTGCTCGAGCACGCCGCCAGCTCACCCGAAGTCGATTCGGACCTGCCCTTCCCGGAAGAATATCGCGGCGTCCACGCGCGACGCAGACAGGAAACGGGTTACCGGCTCTATGAAGCGCTGGGCATCGAGCGCCACGACCGCGAGCGCCGCGCTAGCCAGGGCTTCGAGAATTTCCGGCTGTTCGGGGCGCCGCATGTGGCCATCGTCACGATGGCTGCGGATCTGGGGCCGTACGCGGCTGTCGATTGCGGCGGGTTTATCGCTTCGCTCCTGCTGGCCGCGCACGCGCACGGTATTGCCACCACGCCGCAGGGGGCGCTGGCACGGCACGCCAGGTTTGTGCGCTCCCATTTTGGCATCGGCGACGACCGCAAGATGATCTGCGCGATTTCGTTTGGCTACGCGGATCCCGATCATGCGGCGAACAGCTTCAGGACGAGCCGGGCGCCTGACGAAGAGATTATGCGGTTGGTGTAACTACCGGCGTTTTCGTGATAAAGCAAGCGAGCCGACCTGGTCGGCTCGTTCTCTTTGTCGGAGACTTATCGGCCGGCTTTCAGCCAGTTTTTGACTTGGCCTCCGTCAGCGCCACCAACTTCTTCCACCGCTCCAGTTCAGCCGGCGCACTGGCGCGAACCGCGGCGGCATCCGCTATATCGACCTCCAGCCCCTGCCCGATGCAGTAAGACTTAAAAGCGGGCGTCGCAGCCGCCGCAGTCATTGCCCTGGACAGCTGCGAGACGATGGCAGGCGGCGTGCCATGTGGAGCCATGACCCAGATCGGCGAGATCAGCTCATAGCCCTTCAGGCCAGCCTCGTCCATCGTCACGACACCCGAAAGCTGGCTCGAACGCTGCAGGCTGGTGACTGCCAGCACGCGCAATCGTCCCGCCTTGATCAGAGCCAGCGACGAGGCCACGCCCCCGAAACCGACGTCGACCTGGCCGCTCGCCGTATCGACCGCGACCTGCGCCGGCCCCTTGTACGGGACGTGGATCATCTCAATGCCGGCCATGCTGCTCATCAGCGCCGCCGCCATGTGCGACGTGGTGCCATTTCCGGAAGACCCGAAGGACACGCTCCCGGGCTTGCGCTTCGCCGCCGCGATGACGTCCTTGACCGTGCGGAACTGCGAATTTGCCGCGGTAGTCAGCAGCAGTGCGGACATGCCCAGCCGCGCGATCGGCTCGAAGTCCCTGACCGCATCGTATGGCGTCTTCTCGACCCACTGGTTCGAATAGTGCGCGGCATACGTGCACAGCAACGTGTAGCCGTCCGGTGCCGCCTTGGCCACGAAATCCGTGCCGATGATCCCGCTCGCGCCAAGGCGGTTCTCCACGACAAACGCAGAGCCCAGGGCCTGCGTCAGCACGGCGCTCATATAACGCGCCACGACATCGCTGCCCGAGCCAGGGCTGACGGGCACGATGATTCGCACCGGGCGGGAGGGATAGGCCTGGGCGAGCACCGAAGCCGGGAACGATGCCGGGATGGCCGCCAGCGCCGGCAGCGACTGCAGGAAGGTGCGGCGCTTCATCATTGCGCTGCTCCATTCTGGATGCGGCCGGCGGCCGCCAGGTTGTCGAGCTCTTCCTTGGAGAGCCATTGCGCCAGTGCCAGCGCCGCGTTCTCCGGCGTTGCCGCAGCGGGGGGAGCCGGATCGGCCGGGCGCGTACGCGAAAAGCGCGGCGCCGGGCGCGGCTGCATCACGCCATCGACCTCGACAAAGGTGCCGCGCGCCTTCAGGTGCGGATGTTCAAACGCCTCTTCCTGGTCGAGCACGGGCGCAAAGCACACGTCGCTGCCTTCGAGCAGCTCTGTCCACTGCGCGCGCGTCCGCGTCCTGAACTGCGCCGCAAACACGCGGCGTGCGGTTGGCCAGTCAGTGCGATCTGCCTGCTTGCCCAGCGCGGACGGGTCCAACTCCAGTCGTTCAAGCAACTGTTGATAGAACTTGGACTCGATCGGGCCGATCGACACGTATTTACCGTCGGCGCACTCGTAGACATCGTAGAAAGGCGCCCCCGAATCCAGCAGGTTGGTGCCTCGTTCCGGTCCGGTCAGGCCCGCAGCCCGTAGCCCGGTATGTACGGCCAGCAGCGACGCCACGCCATCGACGATCGCTGCGTCGACCACCTGTCCTTTACCCGAGGAACGCGCCTCCAGGATCGCGCTCACGATGCCGAGTGCGGCATAGACCGAGCCGCCGGCATAGTCGCCGACGACATTGAGCGGCACCGTCGGCGGCTGGCCCTCACGCCCGATCGCGTTGAGCAGCCCGGTGATGGCGATGTAGTTGATATCGTGCCCCGCGGTCTGGGCCAGCGGCCCATCCTGGCCCCAGCCCGTCAGCCTGCCGTACACCAGCCTGGGATTGCGCGCGAGGCACACCTCAGGCCCGAGCCCGAGCCGCTCGGTGACCCCGGGGCGGAATCCCTCGATCAACCCATCTGCCTTGTCGATCAGCGTGCGAACCAGTTCCAGTTCGGCCGGGTCCTTCAAGTCGACCTGAATCGACTTTCGGTTGCGCAACACCAGATCGAACTGTAGCGGCCGCGATAGGCCCAGCCCCGACGGCTCCTTCCGGTCGACGCGGATGATCGTCGCGCCAAGGTCTGCAAGCAACATGGCGCAAAAGGGAGCCGGCCCGATGCCCGCCAGCTCCACGATGCGCACTCCAGCAAGTGGTCCCACGATGGTCTCCTGATAGCTATGCCCGGTTTCCGCGCGCCAACTGTAATGAGCGCGAGAGCGGTCAGTACTGCACCGGGGGGCGATCTGCCTGACTCAGGCTCGCCGATGCTCCCCGCGCGTACTTCCGCCGCATACCAATCGTGCGCGCCCTCCCCCCGGAACTCAACTCGCCAGCCCGTGCCGTTCCGTGCTTTGAGAGGCGGGCCTGCGCCTGCTCTCAAAGCACGGAACGGCACACCAGCGCCAATTGCCCAGCCCGCCGGCCGCGCCTATCGTCGAAAGCATAAGAGAGGAGACATTATGTTCGGCAGAAGGAATTTCCTGAAATCACTGGCATCACTAGCTGCGGTCGCCTGCGCGCCGTCGGCCTTTGCGCAGCAATATCCGTCGCGGCCGATTCGAATTGTCGTGCCGGCCTCTCCAGGCACGGCGGTGGACATTACTGCGCGATTCATGGCCGAGGCACTGGCAGAGAGCCTGAAAACCCCCGTCCTGGTGGACAACCGTGCCGGCGCTGGCGGGCTCATCGGCACGGACGCCGTGGCCAAGGCTCCCGCTGACGGCTACACGCTGCTGTTCGCCGGTGTTCCCCACCTCACCACGCGATGGTTTGCCGCCGGGCCTGTCACGTTTGACCCGGTCAAGGACTTCGCGCCGATTGCCAAAGTGAGCAGTTCCGCGCTGGCGATCGTGGTCAGAGCCGACTCGCCTTACAAGACCTTGGACGACCTGATCGCCGCCATGAAGCGCAAGCCGGGCGAGATCACGTACTCATCTGGGGGGGCGGGCAGCACGTCTCATCTCTGCTCGGTGATGCTGAATGACCTGACGAAAACGCGGGCCAAGCATATCCCTTACAAGGGCAACGGGCCAGCTGTGACCGACGTCATGGCCGGCCAAGTGGACTTCACCTGCCAGGGCGCGCCGAGCGTGGTGCCGATGATCAAGGCGGGCAAGCTGCGCGGCCTCGCCGTCACCAGCGCCGGGCGCTGGAGTGAGATCCCGGAAGTTCCGACTGCCGCGCAAGCCGGCGTGCCGGGCTTCCAGGTCTCGTCGTGGATCGGCGCGCTGGCGCCTGCAGCAGCGCCGGCGCCGATTGTGGAACGCTTGTCCGAGGAACTGGTTCGAATCGCCCAGTCGCCCGAGTTCAAGGCGTTCTGTGCTCATCAGTCGATGTACGTCGATATCGCGGATCGCCGCCAGTTTCTCACTGCATTTCCGAAGGAGGATGCGCACTGGAAGCGCATCGCGCAGCTGTCGAAGGAATCCTGAGCTCGCGGGCTTCTCCCTCCCCAAAATTCAAAGTACGGGACAAACCGCGTTGCTCACTTGGCGCGGCTGTACGACCTCAAGTGAAATGGTTTCCGGCGGCTATCCGACGAGTGTGCGGCTGCGCCAAGCATAAACAATATCCAGGAGACAAAGACCATGTGCCTAGAACGCCTTCTTTCGCTGCGCCTAGCTAGCCTCGCGGCCCTTGCCGCCTGCGCTGTCGCGCAGGCCCAAGCCCAGGAAATCCCGATAATGTCCATCCAGTCGGTGACCGGCGCGGCTGCCTTCGCTGGCGCGAGCTACCAGAACGGCATCCGCCTGGCAGTCGACGAAGCCAACAGGAAGGGCGTGCTCGGCAGCGCCAGGATCAAGCTGATCGAACGCGACAACGCGAGCGACAAGGGGCAGGCCATCAACCTGGCCAACCAGGCGATCGACCGGGAGCGGGTGGTGCTGTCACTCGGGCCCTCGGCGACTTCCGACTCCGTCGGCGCGGCACCGGTCTTTAATGACAAGCGCACTCCCATGATGTCGATGGCCAGCTCGGACGCCATCATCGCCCCCGGACCGTGGGTGTTCAAGTTCCAGCAGAGCGCGACTGATATCAGCCCGCGGATGGCAAAGTACGTGCTCGAGAAGACGCCGGTGCGCAAGGTCGCGATGGTGTACGACCGCGGCAACGAAGCTCTGATCGAGTACAAGAATTACTTCCGCGACCCGTTCAAGGCGGGGGGCGGAACGGTGGTGGCCGAAGAAGCGGTCGTCACCAGCGACACCAACTTCCTGCCGCTGGTGACGAAGCTCAAGGCCATGGACCTCGATGCGGTGTATCTCGCCACCTATTCCGAGCAGAGCGCCAACATCATCCTCCAGCTGCGCCAGGCCGGCTTGCCGGAGAAGGTGCGCTTCATCGGCACTATCGCACTCGTCACCCCGCGCTTCCTGAACATCGTCGGCAAGGCAGCCGAAGGCACGCTGGCCGTGTCGGAGTTCGTCAACGGCATGGACCTGCCGCTGAACAAGGCCTTCGAGGCTGCCTACAAGGCGCGCTACAACGCCGAGCCTGATGGCTGGGCCGCGACCGGTTACTCGTCCGTCCAGGTCGCGCTCGCAGCGCTCAGGAATGCGGGGGCAAATCCCGACCGGCAGAAGGTGCGCGACGCCTTGATGACGGTGCGCGACGTGCCGGTCGTGGTCGGCTCGGGTAGCTGGAACCACAGCGATCGCCGCCCCAGGTACGGCAGCATCGTGCTCGTAGTCAAGGACGGCAAGTTCGTCCAGGCTGACAGGTGAGACGCCGTGCTGATCCAACAACTTCTCAACGGCCTGGTCATGGGCAGCACGTACGCCGTGTTCGCGCTCGGGTTCACCTTGCTGTTCGGGGTGAACCACATCATGAATATGGCCTACGGCTCCCTGTTCATGTGGGGCAGCTTCGCCGGCCTCTACGCCGCCACCCTGTTCAAGGCACCCTTTTTTGTATCGATGCTGGTTGGCATGCTGGCCGGCGGTGTACTGTCCATCGCGCTTGACCTGGTGGCATTCCGCCCCCTGCGTCGCCGACATGCGCCCGACTTCTCCTACATCCTGGCCTCGATCGGCGCTAGCCTGGTAATGCTGGCGCTCGCGCAGAAGGTGTCCAACACGTCGGTGATGCAGTTTCCCGAAGGGACGTTCCCCATCGTCGTGTATGAGTTCCTGGGACTGCAGATCCAGCTGCTGCAGATCATCATCGTCGGCGCCGGCATGGTGATCGTCGCTGGCCTGGTCTACGCGCTGTACGGCACCGGCATGGGACGCAGGATTCGCTGCGTCGCCTATTCGGAAGCTACCGCGCGGCTATTGGGCATCAATGCCGAGTGGGTCAACGCACAGGTGTTCTTTATCTCCGGCGCCCTGGCGGGCCTTGCAGGCGTGCTGATCGGCGTGGCCTTCAACTCGGTCCACTTCATGATGGGCGAGTCCTTCCTGATGCGGGCCTTCGTCGTCATCATCGTCGGCGGCCTCGGGAGCATTCCCGGCGCCCTGGCAGGCGGGATCCTGATCGGTGTGGTCCAGTCGCTGGCCTATGCCTATATCTCGTCGGCCGCCGCCGACGGTATCGCCTTCGTGGTGCTGTTTCTCATCATCCTGATCCGCCCGACCGGCCTGTTCGGCCAGGCCAGCGCGGTCGTGCGGGTGCAGCGCGTATGATTGACTATCTCCTTTCCTACCAGTCGGTCCTCGACCACATCCTGATCTATTCGCTGCTGGCCATGAGCCAGGCGATCGCACTGCGTGCCGGCACGTTCTCGATCGGGTCGGCCGCGTTTGCCGCCATCGGGGCGTACACCACCGCCATCCTCGTCACTCGCCTGGGCTGGTGGCCCCCGTTGGCGATGGCGAGCGGCGTTGCCCTGGCCGGCGGCATCAGCCTGATGATGGCGTTCCCGTTGTCGCGCCTGCGCGGCGTATTCCAGGCGGTGGCGACGCTGGCGCTGGTGCAGGTGATCGTCACGGTGGCCATGAACTGGGACGACGTGACGCGCGGCGCGCTGGGCATCACCGGCATTCCCAAGGCAGCGACCACAGGCTGGCTGATCCTGATCGTGGCCATGGCCATGGCGCTGGTGCACACGCTGAGCCGCTTCAGCCTGGGGCGGGCGATGGACGTGATCCGGCAGGACGAGACGGTCGCGGTGTCGCTCGGCATCTCGGTGGCTTACCACCAGCGCCTGGCCATGACGCTCTCCGGCCTGCTGGCGGGCCTGGCCGGTGCACTGTCGGCCTGCAATGCCTACGCCGTCAATCCGGAAGATTTCGGCTTCCACATGCTGGTGCAAGCGCTCGCCATGGCGGTGCTCGGCGGCCAGACCTCCCTGTGGGGGCCACTGGTCGGCGCCACCGTGCTGACGCTGCTGCCCGAGCTGTTCCGAGTCTTCGAGGAATTCCGCGATGTGGCCCAGGGCGCGCTGCTGATGCTGATCATCATCTACCTGCCGCACGGCATCGCCGATACGCTGGCCGGACTCGCGCATGACCGCCGCGTAAAGCGCGTGGCGGCGCAGGGTGCGCGGACAGCTTCCCAACAAACGGGAGGAGCAGGCGCATGAACCCGACGATCAACCCCATGCTCAGGCTCGATGAGGTCGCACGCAGCTTCGGCGGTGTCCCGGCGCTGAGCGGACTGAGCCTGTCCGCCGCGCCCGGCACCATCACGGGCCTGATCGGGCCCAACGGCGCCGGCAAATCGACGGTGGTGAACCTGGTGATGGGCCTGCTGCACCTTTCCTCCGGCCGGGTGCTGCTGGATGGCCGGGATGTCTCCACCATGGAGGCGTCCCAGCTGGCACGCGCCGGTGTGGCGCGGACCTTCCAGAACATCCGCCTGGTGCCGCAGGCGACGGTGCTCGACAACGTGCTGGCCGGATTCCACCGGCACCAGACCACCGGCTTCTGGGCCAACCTGCTGGGCCTGCGCGCGGCGCGCGCGGAGACGGCCGCGCACCGCGCCGAGGCCATAGCCCTGCTCGAACGCTTCGGCATGGCCAAACTTGCGCAGCACCGGGCCGGCAACCTCTCCTACGGGCACCAGCGACGTATCGAGATGATGCGCGCGCTGGCGATGAAGCCGCGCCTGTTGCTGCTGGACGAGCCCGTGGCCGGCATGAACGACGTCGAGGCGGCCAGCCTCGGCCGCATCTTCCAGGAGGTGGCGGCCGAAGGCGTGGCGGTGCTGCTGATCGAGCACAACATGCGCTTCATGACGCAGGTCTGCTCCTACCTGTACGTGCTCGCGTCCGGGCGCGAGATCGCCGAGGGTCAGCCCGAGGCGGTCCTGCAAGACCCAGTCGTGATGCAAGCCTATCTGGGGACCTGAATGACGAGCCATCCACCTCCCATTGCCGCGCCGGAGGCCGTTCCTGGCCAGGCCGGCGCCGACGCCCTGTCGATCACGAACCTTGAAGTGCACTATCGCGGCATCACCGCGTTGCGCGGCGTCTCGCTCACGGTACGGCGCGGCGAGATCTTCACGCTGATCGGCCCCAACGGGGCTGGCAAATCCAGCTTGGTCAATGCGATCTGCGGCATCGTGCCCGGCTCCGGCTCGATCCGCTTCGACGGCAGCCCGCTCGATGCCCTGCCCGCGCACCGGCGCTCGCGCCTGGGCGTGATCCAGGTGCCCGAGGGACGCCGCGTCATCGCACCGCTGTCCGTGATGGACAACCTGCTGCTGGGCTGCGAGGCGGCCGGAGTGCGTGGCGGCGACTTCGAGGCCGACCTGCAACGGGTCTTCGAGCTGTTCCCGATCCTTGCCGAACGCCGCAACCAGGCCTCCGGCACCATGTCCGGCGGGCAGCAGCAAATGCTCGCCATCGGCCGCGCGCTGATGGGACATCCGCATGTGCTGCTGCTCGACGAGCCGAGCCTGGGCCTGGCGCCCGTGATCGTCGCCGACGTGTTCCGCGCGGTGAAGCGGCTCAATGCGCAGGGCATGACGATCCTGCTGGTGGAACAGAACGCCCGCCTGGCGCTGGAGACTGCCCACCGGGCCGCAGTGCTGGAACAGGGGCGCATCGTCCGGCAGGGCATGGCGGCCGACCTGGCCAACGACCCCGTGATCGCGGACCACTACTTCGGCCAGGCGGCCGCAACCTGAAGCGAAACGAATCATGAGAAAGATGACTGTCCTGCTGAAAGGCCTGACGCATACCGAAGGTGCCCGCTGGCACCAAGGGCGCTTCTGGTTCAGTGACCTGTACACCTACCGCGTGTACTCCGTGAAAGAGGACGGGTCGGACCTGCGCACCGAACTGGAGGTGCCCGGTTGCCCGTCCGGGACTGGCTGGTTGCCGGATGGACGGTTGCTGGCGGTGTCGATGCACGATCGCAAGCTGCTGCGCCGCGAGCATGACGGCACGGTCGTCACGCACGCAGACCTGTCTGCGCACCTTGAGTTCGAACCGAATGACATGGTGGTGGACCGCAACGGCCGCGCCTGGGTCGGAAACCTGGGGTTCGACGTCATGAACCTCGCCCCGCGCCGGCCCGCGCGGCTGGTACGCGTGGATCCGGACGGCTCGGTAACCGCGGTGAGCGAACCGCTGCATTTCCCGAACGGCTCGGTCGTGATGGACGGCGGCCGCACGCTCGTCGTCGCCGAGTCGTTTGGCAACCGCATGTCGGCTTTCGATATCCGGCCTGACGGGACCCTGTCCGGGCGCCGGGACTGGGCGCGCTTTGGCGCGGTGCCCGAGAACCCTGATCCGATCCAGGCGATGGCCGAGATCGTGGTGGCGCCCGATGGCATCGCGCAGGCGGACGCCGAGGGTGCGATCTGGGTTGCCGACTTTATCAGGACGCGCGCGATCCGTGTGCTTCCGGGCGGTGAGATCGTCGACGAGGTTTCGACGGGCGACCTCAACTGCTATGCCTGTGCCTTGGGCGGCGAGGACGGGCACACGCTGTTCCTGTGCGCCACGCCGGCTGAGTTCAATCCGGAGATCCGCAGGAACCATCCGCTGAGCCAGGTGTTGTCAACCCGGGTGGACGTGCCCGTCGCCTGATGGCGTTGCATCGGCCGGATCCCGCAGGGATGCCGGGTACATCTGCCAACCCGAATGTAGCGATCGTACGATCGCCCCGAAGACAAGGAGTGCAATATGGGAAATGAAACAGCAACGGCAACCGCCGCGGCCAACAAGGCCGACACGGGACTGGCCAGGGCACTGGCGTGGATCGGCTCGGGACCCAAGCGCCTGCTCATTGGCGGGCGGTGGGTAGAGGCGGCATCCGGCAAGACCTTCGAGGTCATCAACCCGTCCACGGAAGAACTGCTTTGCCATGTGGCGGAAGCCGACAGTGCCGATATCGATGCGGCGGTGGCCGCGGCGCGCCACGCCTTCGACAACTCATCCTGGGTCGGCATGTCGCCGCACGCGCGCACCCGTGCGTTGCTGCGTATCGCCGATCAGATCGATCGGCACGCCGACGAGCTTGCCGCGATCGAGACCCTCGATAACGGCATGCCACTGTGGTTCAGTACCGCCGTTGCCACCACGGCGGCCGACATCTTCCGCTATTACGCCGGCTGGTGTACGAAGATCCTGGGCTCCACGATTCCGTCGGATGCTTCCGGATTCGTCTATACGCTGCGCGAGCCCCTCGGCGTGTGCGGACAGATCATCCCGTGGAACGTGCCGATCCTGATGGCGTCGATCAAGCTGGCAAACGCGCTGTGCTGCGGCAACACGCTGATCCTCAAGCCCGCCGAACTGGCCTGCCTCACGTCCTTGCGGCTGGCAGAGCTGATCCAGGAGACGGACCTGCCGCCGGGTGTCATCAACATGCTGCCCGGCTTCGGCGCCACCGCCGGCGCAGCGCTGGCGCTCCACCCGGATGTCGACAAAATCGCGTTCACTGGCTCCACGGCGATCGGCAAGCAGATTGTGCAGGCCTCCACCTCGAACCTGAAGAAGGTGACGCTGGAACTCGGCGGCAAATCGCCGAACGTCGTCTTCGCCGACGCGGATCTCGACAAGGCCGTCCAGGCCGCGGTCAAGACCTTTTGCGGCAATTCCGGCCAGGTGTGTTCGGCGGGTACCCGGTTGTTCGTCCATGAAAGCGTGCATGACGAAGTTTCGGAACGCGTCACCCGCCTGGCCGCCACCTACACGGTAGGCGATCCGCTGGCGCCGGACACCAAGCTCGGCCCGCTGATCTCGGCCAAACAGCGCGACCGGGTGCTGTCCTATATCGAGGCCGGCCAGGCGGGCGGCGCCTCGCTGCAACTGGGCGGCTCTCAGTGGAGCGGCGGCGGCTACTTCGTCGCGCCGGCCGTGTTCGATGGCGTGACCAACGGCATGCGCATCGCGCAGGAGGAAATCTTCGGGCCCGTCCTCTCCATCATCCCGTTCCGGGACGAAGACGACGCCGTCTTCAAGGGCAACGACACCACATACGGCCTCTCCGCGGCCGTATGGACGCGCGATGTTGCGCGGGCGCACAAGGTGGCGCGCGCGCTCAAGGCCGGGCGCGTATGGATCAACACCTATGGCGAGGCCGATCCCGCCATGCCTTTCGGCGGCTACAAGCAATCCGGATGGGGGCGCGAATTCGGCCAGGAATCCATCGACGCCTATACCCAGGTCAAGGCTGTGATGCTGAGGATGTAAGCGGCACGGGCGCGGGGGCAAGCCCCCTGCCCTTCACAAGAATATTTCAGGAGACATTGCATGAGCAGCACGACATACGGCGTGCAGACGCCGGCGTTCGTCGGCGGCACCAAACGCCTCTTTATTGGCGGCGCATGGGTGCCAGCCGCATCCGGCAAGGCCTTTGACACGGTCAATCCAGCCACTGGCGAAGTCATTGCGCGCCTGGCGCAGGCGGACCAGGCCGACATCGACCGGGCCGTCACCGCGGCGCGCCAGGCCTTCGAGGGCCCCTGGAACCAGTGGACGCACAGCGATCGCCAGCGCCTGCTGATCCGCATCCACGACGTGGTGGAGAAGCACTTCGATGAACTGGCATTGATCGAGACGCTGGACATGGGCGCGCCGCTGGTGCGCACGCGCGGCCTCAAGTCATTCCTGCTGCAGCTGATCCTGTTCTACGCGTCGCAGACGGCCGCCGGTGGTGTGCAGACTCCGCTCAACGCGCTGCCCGGCAAGTTCGCGACGCTCAAGATCAAGGCGCCGGTGGGCGTGGTCGCCGGCATTATTCCCTGGAACGGCCCGCTGTTGAGCCAATGGTGGATTCTCGGCGCGACCCTGGCCACCGGCTGTACCGCGGTGCTCAAGCCGGCCGAGGATGCTTCGCTGAGCGCGCTGCGCATGGCCGAACTGCTGCAGGAAGCAGGCGTACCAGCGGGGGTAATCAACGTGGTGACAGGCTACGGCGGCGAAGCGGGCAGCGCCCTGGCCGAACACCCTGGCGTGGACCGCATCGCCTTCACCGGCTCACCCGAGACCGGGCGCAGGATCGTCCAGGCGTCGGCCGGCAACTTCAAGCGGGTGTCGGTGGAACTCGGCGGCAAGTCGCCCGATATCGTGTTCGATGACGCCAACCTGGACAAGGCGGTGCCGGGCGTGGCCATGGGCGTGTTCACCAACACCGGCCAGATCTGCGCCGCCGGTACGCGCGTGCTGGTGCAGCGCCGGATCTACGACGAATTCATCGAACGGCTGAAGGCCTTCAGTACCTCGCTCAAGATCGGCAACGGCCTCGATCCGCAAGTGCAGCTGGGACCGATCGTCTCGCAGCGCCAGCTCGATCGCGTGATGCACTACGTCGACGTGGGCGGCCAGGAAGGCGCAGAGCTCGCCTGTGGAGGCCGGCGCCTGGGCGGTGAGCTGGCCGCGGGCTATTTCGTCGAGCCGACCGTGTTTACGGGCGTGCACAACGACATGACCATTGCGCGCGAGGAGATCTTCGGCCCGGTCGCTTCGGTCATGCCCTTCGACACACCGGAGCAGGCACTGCGCATCGCCAACGACACCAGCTTTGGTCTGGCCGGGGGTGTCTGGACGCAGAACCTGTCCACTGCGCACAGGTTTGCGCAGGGCATCCAGGCAGGAACCATCTGGGTCAACTGCTATGGCGTGCTGGATCCACAGGTCGGTTTCGGCGGCTACAAGCTGAGTGGCTATGGCTGGAAGGGCGCCACCGAACAGGTGGACAGCTACCTCTACCAGAAGGCCGTCTACATGAATCTCGACTGAGGCCCCGGACCGGGGCGCCCGTCTGTCTGAATACCGTCTAAACGGAGAAATCTATGCGTGGTGTTGTATTCAAAGGTGATCGCAAGCTCGAAATCATGAACTTCCCCGACCCGACCCCGGGCCTGGGCGAGGTAGTGATCGAAATGAAGGCGTCTGGCATGTGCGGCAGCGACCTGCATTTCTACCGGCACGATCCCGCCGAGGTGATCCGGTCCCTGGGGTTCAAGGACCTGGCGTCGCGCGGCATCGACGAGAATGCACCGATCATCGGCGGCCATGAGCCGTGTGGCGTGGTCGCTGCAGTTGGCCCGGGCGTGAACCCGAAAGCGTTCAAGGTTGGCGATCGCGTCATGGTGTTCCACTACGAAGGCTGCAGTTTCTGCGACTCCTGCCGCACTGGGTGGACCCAGCTGTGCGATCACGGTGCCACTGTGCACGGCGTGATCGCCCACGGCGGCCATGCCGACTACATGAAGGTGCCGGTCTCGTCCCTGGTCCACCTGCCAGAAGAGGTGTCCTTCGCGGGCGGCGCGGCCATTTCCTGCGGCACGGGCACCGCTTACGGTGCGCTGCAACGGCTGGATATCAGCGCGCGCGACACCCTGGCGGTGTTCGGGCTGGGACCCGTCGGCCTGTCTGCCGCCCAACTCGCGGCCGCGATGGGCGTCGAGGTCATTGGGGTGGATATCTCGCCGGATCGCGTCAAGCAGGCTAAGGAGTTCGGGGTCGCCCATGCTATCGATGGGAGCCAGGTGGATGCCGTGGCGGAAATCCTCCGGCTCACCGGTGGCAAGGGAGTGAGCTGCGCAATGGACTGCGCGGGCAGTGAAGTGCCCAGGCAGCAGGCCGTGCGCTGCACCCGGACATGGGGGAAGGTCGCCTTGGTGGCGATCGGCGGGAATCTCAACGTCGACGCCATGAAGGACCTGATCGGCAAGCAACGGACCGTGATTGGCTCCTACACATTTTCGGAGGTCGGCATGAAGGAATGCGCCCACTTCATCGCCCGTCGTGGCGTTGAAGTGGACAAGCTGTTCACTGACCACTGGCGGCTCGAACAAGCCGAGGAGGCGTATCGTCGCTTCGACGGCCAGGCCGGGGGCAAGGGCGTATTCCTCTTCTGAGCGCGGTTACGCTCATCCATCCGGTATGCGTGCCGTCACATGGCGCGCATACCGGACGGGTTTTCGCGTTCACACGGCGGTGTAGCCACCGTCCACCGGCAGGGTCACGCCAGTGACGAACGACGCGGCATCGGACAGCAACCACATGGCAGCCTGAGCCTGTTCAATCGGCTCGCTGGCGCGACCGAGCAGGTGCAGGCCGTTGACCCTTTCCTCGTGATCGGGCTTGGTCTTCAAGTAGTGCAGGTACATCGGCGTGCGCGTCGAGGAAGGCGCGATCGCGTTGACGCGGATGTTTTGCAGGCCATAGTCGGCGGCCGCGGCTTTGGTCATGCCGGTGATCGCATGCTTGGACGCGGTGTATTCGGCCGCGCGGGCGGTGTAAATCAGGCCGTGGATCGACGAGCAGTTGACGATGGCGCCGCCGCCGGTCTTGAGCATGGCCAGAATCTCATGCTTCATGCAAAGGAACGTACCAATAACGTTGACGTCGTGGCAACGCCGGAAGTCCTCCTCGGTAAGCTCGGCCAGCAGCTTGCCGGCATTGGGTACACCGGCATTGTTGAATGCGCGATCCAGTCGGCCATAGCTTCGTACCGCCGCCTCGACCATGGCAATGACATCCGCCTCGGACGATATGTCCGTCTCGACGAACTGCGCCCGCAGGCCCTCATCAGTCAGTTCCTTTGCCAGAGCCACTCCGTTGGGACCCCGGTCCGCGATCGTCAGTAGTGCCCCGTTTGCGGCCAGCAGCCGCGCCGCGGCCTCGCCGATGCCACTGGCGCCGCCAGTGACGATGATCGATTTTCCTTCGATACCATTGATACCATTGATACCATTGATACCGTTGATACCCATCGGATTCTCCATAGATTCGATCTACAGCACTTCAGGTCTTGTTCGCCATATGACCAATACTCTGTGGTATTGACTTGCTTCGCAATCGTCTTGAAAGCCAATGTCCCGTACCTTGGAAGAAGAAGGCAGTGGCGAGCCACCAGAAGCCGGGCCTGGAGTCGCTTCGGTGACAGGTCGACAATGAACGTCGGGAAGGTCGGTATCCGTTCCGAGGGCTGCACTTCGACGCCCGGAACGGCTACGTGGGGGGGTGTTGCTTCGGGAAGGGAAACCATGAATGACGAGCCTCGCGGCTAGCCGTTCCTGCAGATGGCCGCAGCCGCATTGCCGGCGGATGCCTTCAGCGCCTGGCTCATGGGCCAGGCGCGCACCACCTGGTCGCTCAGAACGACCGCGGCAGCCCCAGCACGTGCTCCGCGACGAAGGAGTAAATCAGGTTGGTCGAGATCGGCGCCACCTGGTACAGGCGCGTCTCGCGGAACTTGCGCTCGACGTCGTATTCGCAGGCGAAGCCGAAGCCGCCATGGTACTGCAGGCAGGCGTTGCCGGCCTCCCAGCTGGCCTTGGCGGCCAGGTACTTGGCCATGTTGGCCTGGGTGCCCATGGGCTCGTGCTTGTCGAACAGTTCACAGGCCTTCCAGCGCATGAGGTTCGCGGCCTCGATCTCCATAAACGACTCGGCGATCGGGAACTGCACGCCCTGGTTCTGGCCGATGGGGCGGCCGAAGACCTCGCGTTCCTTGACGTACTTGGTCACCCGGTCCATGAACCAGTAGCCGTCGCCGATGCACTCGGCCGCGATCAGCGTGCGCTCGGCGTTCAAGCCATCCAGGATGTACTTGAAGCCCTTGCCCTCTTCACCGATCAGGTTTTCCTCCGGAATCTCCAGATCCTCGAAGAACAGCTCATTGGTCTCGTGATTGACCATGTTCGGGATGGGCCGCACAGTCAGGCCCTTCTTCTGCGCCTCGTGCAGGTCCACCATGAAGATCGACATCCCCTCGCTCTTCTTCTTCACGTCGGCCAGGGGCGTGGTGCGCGCCAGCAGGATCATGAAGTCACTGTGCTGCACGCGGCTGATCCAGACCTTCTGGCCGTTGACCACGTAGCGTCCGTCCTTTTTGACGGCGGAGGTCTTGATCTTGGTGGTGTCGGTGCCCGTGGTGGGCTCGGTCACGCCCATCGACTGCAGGCGCCATTGCCCCGAGGCGATCTTCGGCAGGTACTTTTCCTTCTGCGCCTGGGAACCGTGCCGCAGCAGCGTTCCCATGTTGTACATTTGGCCGTGGCAGGCGCCGGAGTTGCCGCCGCAGCGGTTGATTTCCTCCATGATGACCGAAGCCTCGGTCAGGCCCAGGCCGGAGCCACCGTACTCCTGCGGGATCAGGGCCGCCAGCCAGCCGGCTTCCGTAAGCGCATTGACGAACGCCTCCGGATAGGCGCGCTGCTCGTCCACCTTGCGGAAGTACTCGTCGGGAAATTCACCGCAAAGTGCGCGTACGGCATCGCGGATGTCGTGGAAGTTGTTGGATTGGGTCTGTTCGATCATGGGGAGTCTTTGGCGGTCAACATCGTTGGTCTTGCCGGGAATACCATGGGCCATCCCAGCGTGATGTGGCAATAGTCGCGGCTATCCGCCATTCGGACAATCAGCCTTTGCCAAAGCGCGCCTTCAAGCGCGCTTAAGCCCGCGTTTTCGCAATCGCCGAAGGCCGCCATTGGCATTGTCAAATAGCGCAAAACCCGCTTTGACGACATGCTTTGCACAATTTCCTGACGATCACATAGGAACAAGGACATGGCAGTCAGCTACCACCATCTCAAGCAACGTCCGTTCGCCCCCGTCCGCCAGACCTACACCGAGCGCGACACCATGCTGTATGCACTCAGCCTTGGACTGGGCAGCGATCCGCTGGACGAGGCAGCCCTGCCCTTTGTGTTCGAAGGCGCCCCCGGCGGGTTGCGCACGCTGCCGTCGCAGGCGGTGGTGCTGGGTTATCCCGGCTTCTGGGCGCGCGAGGCCGATACCGGCATCGACTGGGTCAAGCTGTTGCATGGCGAACAGCGCATGCGCCTGCACTGCCCGCTGCCGGCCAACGCAGACGTCGTCGGCCATAACCGCATCACGCACCTGACCGACAAGGGCGAAGGCAAAGGCGCCATCATGGTCACAGAACGCCGCCTGGAAACGGCCGAGGGCGAACTGCTGGCGACGGTCCAACAGGTCAGCTTCCTGCGCGGCGACGGTGGCTACAGCCAGCTCGGCGGCGGCCAGCCCAGCGACGAGCCGCTGCCGGCGCTGCGCCCGACGCCGGAAGACCGCGCGCCGGACTTCTCCGACACGCAGGCGATCCGCCCCGAGGCCGCGCTTCTGTATCGCCTGATGGGCGACTTCAACCCGCTGCACGCCAACCCGGCGGTGGCCAGGGCCGCTGGTTTCGAGCGCCCGATCCTGCACGGCCTCGCCAGCTACGGCCTGGCGGCGCATGCGCTGGTGCGCCAGTGCGCGCAGGGCGACCCCACCCGCCTGCGCGCGCTCGATATCCGCTTCACCGCGCCGGTCTTCCCCGGCGAGACCCTAGTCACCGATATCTGGCGCACGCCGGAGAACCCCAACCACTACCAGGTGCGCGCCCGCGTGGCCGAGCGCGACAAGGTCGTGCTCAGCCACGGCTGGGCCGAGATCGCCTGAGCCGGCACCCGCCCAATCCGCACATGAATCCCACTGCCATGGACCCGAATTCCCTCGCCGCCGGGCTGCAGGCGCTGCTGCGCCCCGGCGACCACATCTGGTGGGGCCAGGCCACCGCCGAGCCGCTGACCCTGACGCGCGCACTGGTCAAGCATCGCCACGCGCTTGCCCGGCACGGGCGGCTCAGCGTCTTTGTCGGCATCGGCCAGTCCGACACGCTGCAGCCGGCTCAGGCCGACGTGCTCGACTTCTTCGGCTACGCCGCCAGCGGCCCGCACCGTGCTCTGGCCAGGGCCGGCGTGCTCGACATCGTACCCAGCCACTATTCGCACCTGCCCGGGCTGATACGGCAGGGTACGCTGCGTGCCGACGTGGTACTGGTGCAGGTGTCGCCGCCCGACAAGGAAGGCCGCTACAGCATGGGGCTGGTGCATGAGTACATTCCCGCCGCGCTGGACCGGGCCCGCGTGATCATCGCCGAGGTGAACCCGGAGGTGCCGTGGACCTATGGCAGCCGCCATCTGACCGTGGACGAGATCGACCTGCTGGTCGATGCCGCGCATGCGCCGATCAGCCTGGAGCGCAGCGCCCCCGGCCCGGCGGAACTGGCGATCGCCGGCCACATCGCCGGCTGGGTCGAGGATGGCGCCACCCTGCAGATGGGCATCGGCAACCTGCCCGAGGCCGTGGTGGCGGCGCTGCACGACCGTCGCGACCTGGGCCTGCACAGCGGCGCGGTCGGCGACGGCATTGCGGCGCTGGCCGAAGCCGGCGTGCTGACCAATGCGCGCAAGAACATCGATACGGGCGTTGGCATCGGCGGCATCCTGATGGGCAGCGAGCGCCTGCGGCGCTGGGCGCACCGGAATCCGCAGCTGCAACTGCGCGAAACCAGCTATACCCATCACCCCGAGGTGCTCGCCAGCATCCACAAGCTGACCGCCATCAACTCCGCCATCGAGGTCGATCTGACCGGCCAGGTGAACGCCGAAGTCGCCGCCGGCGTCTATGTCGGCGCCGTTGGCGGTGCCGTGGATTTCTTGCGTGGCGCGGCGCGCAGCCGCGGCGGCCTGCCCATCGTTGCCCTGCCGGCGACCGCCAAGGACGCAAGCCGCATCGTGGCGCAGCTGTCCGGCCCGGTAAGCACGCCCCGCTCCGATGCCGGCCTGATCGTCACCGAGCACGGCGTGGCCGACTTGCGCGGGCAGACGCTGTCGCAGCGCGTGCGCCGCATGCTGGACATCGCCGCCCCCGAACACCGCGAGGACCTGGAGCGCCAGGCCCACGCCCTGCTGTGCCAGTGCGGCGCCGCTTTCGTGGCCGTTGCGGGCACTGCCTGACCGACTGCCATCTTCATCTACCCAAGAGAGATTTCCAAGGAGACTTCCATGCGCCGAGCCGCTATTGTCACTCCCCTCCGTACCCCCGTCGGGACCTTCGGCGGCAGCCTGCGCCCCGTGTCCGTCGAGGAACTGGCCGCCACCACCGTGCGTGCCGTCGTGCAACGCAGCGGCATCGACCCCGCGCGTATCGACGACGTGGTCTTTGCCCAGTCCTACGCCAGCAGCGAGGTGCCTTGCGTAGGCCGCTGGGCCGCGCTGCAGGCCGGCCTGCCGGTAGAGGTGCCGGGCATGCAGCTGGACCGCCGTTGCGGCGGCGGCCTCCAGGCCATCGTCACGGCCTCGATGATGGTGCAGAGCGGTGCCGCCGACGTGGTGATCGCCGGCGGCGTCGAGAGCATGAGCAATATCGAGTACTACACCACCGACATGCGCTGGGGCTCGCGCTCGGGCAACGTGAAGTTCTACGACCGCCTCGACCGCGGCCGCGAGCGCTCGCAGCCGGTCGAGCGCTTCGGCAAGATTTCCGGGATGATCGAGACCGCCGAGAACCTGGCCCGCGACTATGGTATTACCCGCGAGCAGGCCGATGCCTTCTCTGTGCGCAGCCACGAACGCGCTGCGGCCGCATGGGAATCCGGCCGCTTCGATGCCGAAATCGTTCCAGTGCAGGTGCCGCAGCGCAAGGGCGATCCGGTGACGTTCGCGCGCGATGAAGGCTTGCGCCCCGGCACCACAATGGAAAGCCTGGGCAAGCTGCGCGCGCTGATGCCGAACGGCACCGTCACCGCCGGCAACGCCAGCCAGCAGAACGATGCCTCGGCCGCCTGCCTGATCGTGGCCGAGGACAAGCTGGCCGAACTGGGCCTGACCCCGATGGCGTCGCTGGTCGGCTGGGCTGCGGCAGGCTGCGAGCCGTCCCATATGGGCATCGGCCCGGTGCCCGCGGTGAAGAAACTGCTCAAGCGCCTGAACCTGAAGCTCGACCAGATGGACCTCGTGGAACTGAACGAAGCCTTTGCCTGCCAGGTGCTGGCAGTACTCAAGGGCTGGGACTGGAACGACCAGGACGCGATCGAGCAAAAGCTCAATGTGAACGGCTCGGGCATCTCGCTGGGCCACCCGATCGGCGCCACGGGCGTGCGCATCCTGGCCACGCTGCTGCACGAACTGCAGCGCCGCGGCGGCCGCTATGGACTGGAGACCATGTGCATCGGCGGCGGCCAGGGCATTGCCGCGGTCTTTGAACGCTACTGAAGCGACCCCATTACGCCTGGCCAAGGCACGGCCCTGTTCACAGAGTGACGAAGACGGCCGGTCTGCGCCTGCCGTCCCGCCATCTAGGAAGACCTGAAATGATCCGTGATAACGACACCCTCGAAGCCCTGCTTGACAGCGTACGCCGCTTTGTGCGCGAACGCCTGGTGCCCGCCGAGGCACTGGTAGCCGAAACCGATGAGATCCCGCAGGACATCGTGCAGGACATGCGCGACATGGGCCTGTTCGGCATGACCATCCCCGAGCGCTTCGGCGGCCTGGAACTGACCATGGAAGAGGAAGTGCGCGTGGTCATGGAGTTGTGCCAGACCTCGCCGGCGTTCCGCTCGCTGCTGGGCACCACCGTGGGCATCGGCTCGCAGGGCATCCTCATGGATGGCACTCCCGAACAGCAGGCCGCCTGGCTGCCGCGCCTGGCCACCGGCGAGATCCTGGCCTCGTTTGCGCTGACCGAACCCGATGCCGGCTCGGACGCCGGCTCGCTGCGCACTAGCGCAATCAAGGATGGCGACCACTATGTGGTCAACGGCACCAAGCGCTTTATCACCAACGCGCCGCAAGCCGGCATGTTTACGCTGATGGCGCGTACCAATCCTGACATCAAGGGATCGGCCGGGGTTTCGGCATTCATCGTCGACGCCAAGACGCCGGGCATCAGCTTCGGCAAGCGCGACGTGAAGATGGGCCAGAAAGGCGCGCACACCTGCGACGTCATCTTCGAGAACGTGCGCGTGCCCGCAGCTAACCTGATCGGCCTGAAGGAAGGCCAGGGCTTCAAGACCGCGATGAAGGTGCTGGACAAGGGGCGCCTGCACATCGCCGCCGTCAGCGTCGGCGTGGCCAGGCGCGTGCTGCGCGACGCCCTGAACTATGCGCTGGAGCGCAAGCAGTTCGGCCAGCCCATCAGCGAGTTCCAGCTGATCCAGGCCATGCTGGCCGACAGCCAGGCCGAACTCTATGCGGCCGAATGCATGGTGATCGACGCCGCTCGCCGTCGCGACGAGGGCCGGAACGTTTCCACCGAAGCCTCGTGCTGCAAGATGTTCGCCACGGAGATGGTGGGCCGCGTGGCGGATCGCGCAGTACAGATTCTCGGCGGTTCCGGCTACATCTCCGAATACGGCATCGAGCGTTTCTACCGCGACGTGCGCCTGTTCCGCCTTTACGAGGGGACCACGCAGATCCAGCAGATCATCATTGCCCGCAACATGATCCGCGAGGCGCGCGACGCCTGAAGGTCGCCCGTAGCCGGCCCGGAGCAACGGGACGCCTCGCGTGTCAGGCGTGGTGTACCGCCGGGATTGCACCCCACTTCCGGCGCACATCCACTGGCGTCGTTCTGCTTGCGCTACGCCCTGCGGAACGGCTTTCCACCCGCACAAGGATTTCCGCCAGATGCCACCGGACCGAGAACCTGCACAACGGATCAGCGAAATCCCGCGCCACTGGGCCATCCAGGCACCCGGGCATGTGGCGGTCTTCGAGGATGGCCGCACCACCACTTTCTCGCAGCTGTGGGCGGGTATCGAGGATGCGCAGCGCTATCTGCAGGCGCAGGGCGTCGGCACCGGCGACCGGGTGCTGATCGCGGCCGAGAACTGCCTGGCCGTGATCACACTAGTGTTCGCCTTGTCGGAACTGGGGGCGTGGCCAGTCGTCGTCAATGCCCGCATGACAGAACGGGAAATCGAGGTGATCCGGGCGCACTGCCGGCCACGCCTGATGTTGTTCACCCACGCTGCGTCGCCGGATGCGTTGCGGCACGGCGTGCGCTATCGGGCCCGGGAGATTGCCCCGGCCGGTCTGGGCCCGCTGATGGCGAGCGCCGTCGACGAAACCAGCGAGCGCGAGCCTGAAGCACTCGCGCGCGATGTCGCCGCGCTGATCTATACCTCCGGCACGACGGGGCAGCCCAAGGGCGCGATGGTCACGCACCGGGGCCTGCTGCACTTTTCGCGCGTCACGGTCGATTCCCGCCGCATGCAGGCCGACGACTGCGCCTACGCGGTCATGCCCATGTCGCATGTCTTCGGGCTGGGGACGCTGCTGCTATCGACGTTACATGCCGGCGCCAGCCTGTACCTGTGCGCGCGCTTCAATGCGGCGGATGTCACCGCGGCAATCCGACAGGGTGCAATCACGCTGCTACAGGGCGTACCGATGATGTTCAGCCGTATCGTCGCCCACGTGCGTGCGAGCGACTTGCCGTTGCTGCCCTCGCCGCGGCTGCGCTATCTCTACACGGGCGGCGGGCCGCTCGATCCGACGCTCAAGCAAGAGGTCGAGACGATGTTCGGCCAACCGCTGCACCATGGCTACGGGATGACCGAGTATGCGGGTTCGCTGTTCGTGACACGCATGGACCGGCCGCGCACCGATTGCTCGGCGGGCGAGATCGTCGAAGGCGCGGAGCTGCAGGTGGTCGGGCCGAACGGCAAGCCGGTGCCGGAGGGTGAACCGGGCGAGCTATGGGTAAGAGGTCCCGGTGTCATGCGCGGCTACTACCATGCACCGGACCTGACCGCGGACGCCTTGCTCCCCGGCGGCTGGCTCAACACCGGCGATATCGGCCGGCTGGGTCCCGACGGCGCGTTGTTCATCGTCGGCCGCACCGGGGAGCTGATCATCCGCTCCGGCTTCAACGTCTACCCGAATGAAGTCGAATCGGTCATCAACACGCATCCGTCCGTACGCCGGTCTGCCGTGGTCGGGCAGCCCGCCGCGGACGGCAACGAGGAAGTGGTCGCCTTTGTTGAAATCAAGGATGGAGAGAGGTTCGATGCGGGGGCTCTGCACGCCTACCTGATCAATCGCCTGTCGCCATACAAGCGCCCCGGAAAGATCCTGCGCGTGACCGCGATTCCGACGACGGCCAGCGGCAAGCTGCTCAAGCACCAGCTCCGGCAGATGGTCGCCGCGCAGAAGTAGCAGAATCAGGGTTTCGTGGGCGCCTTCAGTCCTGGCGACCGAGGCCATCCTCGACCAGAAGGTCCACCAGCTTGCGCGCAAACAGCGGCAATGCGCCGAGATCCGCAACGCATATCTGCAGCTTGCGCTCAGCCCATTCATCGTTGAGCTGGACGATCCGCAGCGCCATCGTACTTGCATGGCGGCGGGCGGTGGTTTCCGGCAGCACGCCAACACCGAGATTCGCCTCGATCATCCGGCAGGCTGTCTCGAAGTTGCTGACCTGGACGCGCCAGCGCAACGCGCGCTGCAAATCCGCCGCCGCCCGCTTGAGGAAATTGTGGATCGCACTCGCTTCCGGCAAGCCGATGAAGTCGTAATCCAGCGTATCGACGAAATCCACGCTGCTGCGCTCGGCCAGCGGATGGCTCAGCGCAGCGGCTAGTACCAGGCGGTCGTTCCGGTATGGCATGACTTCGAGCCCTTCGGTACGCACGTTGCCGGCGACGATGCCGATGTCCACGATCCCGTCCTGCACCGCGCGCACGATGTCCGGGCTCAGCCGTTCGTGCATGTCGATGGTCACGTCCTGATGGTTGACAAGATAGGTGCGCAGCACGGCTGGCAGGAACTCGCTCATCGCCGTGGTGTTGGCGAAGACGCGCACATGGCCTTTCACGCCCGCCGCATACTCCTGGAGATCGCCGCTCAGCTGCTCCAGCTGGCGGAGTACGCGGCGCGCGTGGGCGAGCAACGTCTCCCCCGCACCGGTCACCTTCACGCCCTGGCTGCTGCGGCTCAGCAGCTTGACGCCGACGTGTTCCTCCAGGTTCTTGATGCGGGTGCTGGCCGCGGCCAGGGACAGATGCGAGCGTTGCGCACCGCCGGTCAGGCTCTGGGCCTCCGCGATATGCGTGAACAGTTTCAGATCGACCAGATCAAAGCGCATCACATCCTTCCCAAACTTTGTACCGGATTATCTCCCAGGGCAGCGCGCAGTACGCCAGAGCAGTGCCAATTCCCGACCCGCCGGGCGTGAATTGCCGCCCGCTTACAGGCCTGACCGTTTTCCAGTCCGCCCGCGCGGGCGTAACCCCACAAACGTTAGGTAGATTTTGTGCGCCCGATGCAGTAACTTCCATGGGGAGTATCTCCACAACCCTGTCAGGAACCCGGCTCAGGCCCTCATAAGTCATGACAAAACGCCAGGCAAACGCCACCACTGTGGACACCCGCGAGAACCTGATGCGCCTGGCGGCGCGCGCCTTTGGCACGCAAGGCTATGCCGCCACGACCATGCGCGGGATTGCCGACCAGGCCGGCATCGAAGCGGCCAGCATCTACTACCACTTCTCCTCGAAGGAAGAACTGCTCGACGCGGTGATGGAACACGGCGCCCAAAGCATCTTTGCGCACACGCAGGCGCGCATCGCGGCGCTCCCGCCAGGCGCCGACTCCGAGCTGCGCTTCCGCGCCGGCCTGCTCGGCCTCTTCAGCGCAATGATCAAGTACGGCGACTACACCCTGGCGCATGGGCGCCAACTGGCCGAGTTGCCGGACAAGGTGCGCGAGCGCCATCTCAAGCGACGCGCCCAGCATCAGACATTCTGGAGCGGCATGCTGGAAGACCTGCGCACCGAAGGGCACCTGCGCGAAGACGTCGACATCGCCCTGTGCCGCGTGTTCGTCCTGAGCACGATGACTTCCGTGCAGACCTGGTTCAACCCGAAGAAGGGTTCGCCCGAAAAGGTGATCGACGAGCTCTGCGCGATCCTATTTGAAGGCGTCCGGCCTAAGCAGGTGCGCAAGCCGGCACGGCGGGAGCAGGCTGTGGCTTCGTGAGCCAATACAGCAGCAGCACCTCCCGATCGCGGACAGGGTTCCCCCTCTTCGGCATGCGGGGGAGGGGGGGAATGCCCCCAGCATGCCGGCATGGTTATCCTGCCTTCGCCTGAGACAGCGCCACCAGATGCTTCCAGCGCTCAAGTTCGGCTGGCGCATTGGCGCGGGCTCTGGCAGCGTCTTGGATGTCGACCTCCAGCCCCTGGCTGATGCAGAACGCCTTGAAGGCCGGCGCCGCGGCGGCTCTAGTCATGGCGTCGGACAACTGAGTGACGATTGCCTGCGGCGTGCCGCGGCGGGCAAACGCCCAGATCGGGGTGACCAGTTCATAGCCCTTCAGGCCGGCCTCGTCCAGGGTGGGCGCGTCGGGAAAATAGCCCGACCGCTGCTTGCTGGTCACGGCCAGCACCCGCAAGCGCCCCGCCTTTACCAGCGGCAACGACGTGGCCACGCCGCCGAAGCCGGCATCCAGCTGTCCGCCCGCCACATCGATTGCGACCTGCGCCGGCGCCTTGTATGCAACGTGGTTCATCCGGATCCCGGCCATATTGCTCATCAGCGCCGCAGCCATCTGCGGCGTGGTGCCATTGCCGGGTGAGCCATACGACAGCTCGTCTGGCTTGCGTTTCGCGGCGGTAATGAGATCCCGCACTGTGTGCAACGGTGAGTTCGCCGCGGTGACCAGCACCATCGCCGAGGTCGCCAGGCGGGCGATTGGCTCGAAGTCGCCGACCGCGTCATACGGCGTCCTCTCCACGAACTGGTTCGAGTAGTGCGCCGCGTAGTTGAACAGGATCGTATAGCCGTCGGCGGGCGCCTTTGCTACCAGATCTGTGCCGATGATCCCGCTGGCGCCCATGCGGTTCTCGACGACGAACGCCCCGCCCATCGTCTTCGTCAACTCCGCGCTCATGTAGCGCGCAACGACGTCTGTACCGGAGCCCGGGCTCAGAGGCACGATAAAGCGGACCGGGCGCGACGGGTAGGCCTGCGCAAGTACAGACAGCGGAAGCGTTGCCAGCGCGGGTAGCAACTGCAGGCAGGTACGGCGTGAAATCATTGCGTTATCTCCTGTTGTATCAGCCGGCGGGGCCATGGTTAGACAATCCCCGTTTCGCGCAATGCCTGGATCTCTTTGGGGCTGAGCTTGAGCAGCCTGCCGTAGATCTCCTCGTTGGCACCGCCCAACTCCATAGCAGGCTGGTCGAACTGCGAAGGCGTCGCCGAGAACCGGATCGGCAGGCCCATGCCCACCGCGTCCACCGGGCCGAACTCGGGGTGGGCCAGGTTCATCAGCGCGCCGCTGTCATGCAGACGCTGGTCGTGCAGCACCTCGTTGGGCTTGCGCACCGGCGCGCAGGGCACGCCGCGGTTGTCCAGCAGTTCGCGCACCACCTCGGCCGAGCTGCGCTGCTTCGTCCAGCCCGCGATTACCTCATTGAGTGCCGCGGCATTGCGCATGCGCGGCCCGCGGCCGCTGAAACGGGGGTCCTCGAGCAGCTCGGGCTGACCGATCGATTCCAGCAGCCCGCGCATCCAGTCCGGCTGGAACGCGACAATTGCCACGTGCCCGTCCAGCGTCGGGTAGACCCCGAACGGTGCGAGCCGGTCATGGTAGTTGCCAGTGCGCGAAGGATAGCCTTCCCGTCCCATGACGTCGAAGTGCTCTTCAGCCACCCACGATGCCAGGCAATCCAGCATCGACACCTGCACACGCTGGCCCTCGCCGGTGCGGCCCCGATGGATCAGCGCGGCCAGGATGCCGTTGACGACATACATCGGCGCGACCAGGTCCGCGATTGGCAGGCCGCAGCGCGTCGGCGGGCCATCGGCGTAGCCAGTGACCTCCATCAGGCCGCTGAGCGCCTGGACGATGATATCCATGCCCTTGAGCCCTGGGAACGCACTTGGCTCGCCCATCGCCTTGACCGACGCATAGACAATACGCGGATTTCGCTGCTTCACCTGCTCGTAGTCCACGCCGAGCTTGGCGGTGGTGCCCTCGCTGAAGTTCTCGAGCACCACGTCGCATTGCTCGGCCAGCCGCATAAATAGCTCGCGGCCCTGCTCCGATTTCAGGTCCAGCGTGATGCTCTTCTTGTTGCGGGCCCGGTTCAGGACCGTCAGAGATACCTCGCCGTCTTCACGCTGGCCAAAGTGGATGCCGTGGCCGCCCACGAACGGCGGGTTGGTTCGTGCGATGTCCCCACCACCGGGCGCTTCCACGCGGATCACCTCCGCGCCCATTCCGCCAAGCAGCAGCGAGCCATACGGCCCGGCAAGCGCCACGGTCAGGTCCAGTACGCGGATGCCTTCGAGTGGCCGCGATTGATTTGCTTGCACTGCTGTCTCCTTTCTTGTCGGTCCGGCGTCATGCGGCCGGGCCATTTCGACTTCCATTGCCTTGCAACTGTTAGCTACGCGAGGGCATCGTGCTTTCCGGGCCTTTGGCCCGGGACAGGTCCCGGTAGCCCTTATTCGATGCTAGTGGAACCGGGCGGTTGCGCTCAAGTAGTCACTGGCGAACCACCAGTTCGCATTGTGCGAATTGCTCGTGGTGCGGATCGCGCTGTCAGACGATGCCGGCCTTGCGCATGGTTTGCACCTGCGAGCGGTCGTAGCCCACCTCAGCCAGCACCTCTTCAGTGTGTTCGCCAACCGTGGGCGGCCGCCGCGCGACATCGGGCGGCGTACGCGACAGGACTGCCGGCGGCGCCACGATCGGTGCCTTGCGCGGCAATCCAGGGTAGTCGAGCCAGATGTAGGCGCCGGACTCCTGGATCGACGCATCATCCAGCGCCTCGCGCGGGGAATAGATCGGCGCCGCCGGGATCTTGGCCTTCTCCAATTCCCGCAGCGCGTCATCGCGAGTGCGGGTAGCGCACCATTTGCTCATCAGGTCACTCAGGAACTCACCGTGCTCGCCGCGCCGCAGGTCGTCGCTAAAGCGAGGATCGTCCACCAGTTCCGGCGCATCGATCAGATTGGCCCAGCGCCGGAACAGCGGCTGCCCGATCACCTGCGCGATGATCCAGCCGTCGGCCACGCGGAAGATGTCCGAGGGTCCATAGGAGGGGCTGCGATTGCCCATCGCCTGCCGGTCGATGGCAAGCGCCGCTTCCTCGATCAGCGCCCCGCTGGACAGGTTCAGCGCCGTCTGCAGCAGCGACGCCTCGACGCATTGCCCGCGTCCGCTGTTGCGCCGCTCGTACAGCGCCATCATTGTGCCTAGCGCACACGACAGGGCGGTCGAGAAATCGACCACCGGCACCATCGCCTTGGTCGGGCTGTCCGGTGTGCCCGACATGTAGACTGCGCCGCTCATCGCCTGCCCCACCCCGTCGAAGCCGACCCGGTGGCCAGCGCCTTCATGTGAGCCGAAGGCCGTCGAAGCGGTCAGGATGATGCGGGGGTTGATCGCGCTCAGCGTCGCGTAATCCAGCCCCAGGTTCGCCAGCGTTTTCGGCGGCATGTTCGCCACCACCACGTCAGCCGTCTCGACCAGGCGGCGCACCACCTCACGGCCCTCCTCGCTGTCGATATCCAGCGTGATCGAGCGCTTGTTGCGGTTGCACTGCAGGAACAGCGCCCCTTCCCCCGAGTCCGTGACCGGCACGATGAACCGGTCTTCGCTGCCACCG
The DNA here is from genome assembly GCF_058809705.1 of Cupriavidus sp. MPR-AND1C. NCBI lineage: Bacteria > Pseudomonadati > Pseudomonadota > Betaproteobacteria > Burkholderiales > Burkholderiaceae > Cupriavidus > Cupriavidus sp. MPR-AND1C. The sequence goes on from NZ_JBXASU010000002.1 coordinate 126,306, forward strand.
ACCCGGTCGATCCGGATGACGTCGGCACCGTAATCGGCGAGCAACGCTGCGCAGAACGGGCCGGCAATGAAGCGCCCGAAATCGAGGACGCGGATACCTTCAAGCACCTTGGACATATTCTTTAGCTTCCATCTCACTGGCTGCCTCGTCTGGGTGAGACGACGGCTGATGGAATCGATCCTGACGGCCGGCCCTTCGCCGGTCAATCAAGGCTCACAAGACGTTCCGTGCATCGAAATGGTTTGGCCGGGTCGGCACCCGGAACTGGCGTGCCACGTCGCCCGGCTCAGGCGACCGAGAGCCGCCGGCCCGACGAGCGGCCGGTCGCAAGCCGCCTTGCCGCATCCATCGACAAGCCGAAGCGGTCGTAGAAAGCGGAGTCGAGGTCACTGGTGACAGGCCAGCCGGCGAAGCGCCCCAGAGCGGACACCGCAACATCGCCCGTCATCGCTTCGAACAGCACCCGCATCAGCCGTTGCGTGCGGCAAAGATCGGTCAGGGCCGTCCCCTGCGCGAACAGCGTGCGGCGAACCTGCGCAGTCGACAGATTCAGCCGCTCAGCGATAAAGGCGGCGCTCCACGCGTACTGTGGCTGCAGGAAAACACGTTTGCAGATACGGTGATGCAGCGAAGCGTGCGGCGCCGCCGGCACCATATCCCGGATCTCGAGGACGCAGGCGGCTGGCTGCACGCTGCTGCCGTCCAGATGCAGGTCGATGGCATCGAACGGCTCGATGGTGACCTCCTGCCCGGGCAGCAGCATGCGTTCATACCCGCGCCGCCTGATCACCAGCCTCCCGTGCGTGGCGGCGACAGACAGCGGGAAGGCCAGCAACTGCCGACGCAGACTGACGTGCATGTGGGACTGCAGATGAACGCGCATGGAGGCTCGGAAAACGGTCAGGGACGATGAATATCATCGCCGCCAGGCCGGTTTCCCGCCTATGCAATTTCCGAACACCCCGTTTACCGCGACGGCAGGGCGTCGCTATTCGTCGGCACTGCCGACGGCGTCCGGCAAGGCGCGCACCTTTGCCCGCATCAGCCGACGCGCAGGCGTTAGCGCATAGATCCTGGATGGCGGGTGGTTCTCTCCAGCAGCCTGATGCCAAGCTGTTGCTCAAGCCGCGTCACCGATGCGCTGACAGAAGATTTGGGCAGCCCAGCCCGAGTGCCGGCGGCCGTGAAACTGCCGGCCTCCACGACCCTGCAAAAATTGTCCCAGTCGCGCCAGTCGCAGGCGTCGTCGGCTTCTTCGGGTGCCATCTTCAGTCTATCCGCTTTTGCCACATCGCAAAGATGCCGCCGCAGATGGCAACCCACGTCAAAAAATAGAGGCCATCCAGCGTGCTCAGGAAGCTTGCCTGCTGCGTGACCATACGGCCAATTTCATGCAGAGCCAGGCTGGCGGCTTCATTGTTGGTGTGGCCCATGCTCTCGAAGGCATGGACCATCCGATCGCGCGTCGCCTGGTAGGTCGGGTTGAACGGGTTCACGAACTCAGCAAGACGAGCTTCATGAAGAGCGAACCGGTGCTGGTCCAGGATGATCATGGTCGCGGTCGCAAACGAGTAAGTCAGTTGCTTGACGATGTTCTTGAAGCGGTAGCCATGGTTGAACTCTTCTACCGCGAAGATCCGGAAGGTGACGTTGGCCACAGGCAAGGCCACGAACAACAACAGCAGGCCGCGCAGCACCATTGGCACCACCAGCCACGACATGCTGGCGCCGGGCGGCATGCGGGTCATCCAGGCGCCGAAAAGCACCGCCAGCAGGAAGCCGGGGACGATCATCCATTTCTTGTGCCGGACCAGCGATGCGTACCGGAAGTACGCGAATGCCAGAGTCAGCGACACCAGCGAGGTGATGCCGACGAGTTGCCCCGCGTTCTCCACCGGGTACCCAAGGCCGCCCTCCAGGAAGCGCGAAACCAGGTAACCCATTGAGTGACTCAGATAGTAAAAGAGTACGTACAGCACGAGCCCGACCTGGAACGTCTTTTCACGCAAGGCATGGAGGCGAACGAGCGGCCGCGGGTGATGCCATTGGTGCCAGACGAACCACGCCAGCGCCAGCAGGCCGGCCACGGTCAGGAACACGAGTGCGGGCGAGGCGCTGAACACCTCAAAGCGCACCTGCTGCATCACTATCAGCAGCGCACCCAGTCCGGAGGCAAACAGGATATACGGCCAGAAATGCGCGTCGCCGCGCGCTTCGGGGTGCACCTGGCCGGAATGCGGCACGGCCAGCCAGGCAAACAGCGCCAAAGCGGCACCGCCGAGCGCCGTGCCGGCGAACAGCGCGCGCCAGCCGAAGTGTGCGATCAGATAGCCGCCGGACAGTGGCGCGAGCGCGCTCGCCAGCAAGATCATCACCAGGAACACCTGCATGGCAGCCGGGCGCTGCTGCGGGTTGAAACTGACCTGCAACTGGATACGGCACGCGCTCATCATCGGGCCGATAAAGTACCCCTGCAGCCCGCGAGCCACTGCCAGTTCCTTCGACGATTCGGACAGTGCGGTCGCCACCGAGCCGGCGGCAAACAACAGCAGGCTGGCGCTGACATAGCGCCGGTAGCCGATGCGCTCGACCCACCACTGCTGCTGCAAAATGCCGAGCACCGAAGTCATGGCATATGCCGTCGATGCCCAGACCAGCTCATCAGGCGACGCATTGATGCCGCCCGCGATGTGTCGCGTGAAAAAGCCGAACATCGCATTGTCGAAATAATCCAGCCCGGTGGCAAGGGCAATCGCCCAGGCGAACACATTCATGCGCGGCTGCTTCCCGTCGATCTTCTGCAACCCGGCCGATATGATATTCATCCCTTTGCTTCCTGCTTACCTTGGTGCCCCGGACTCCGCCCCCCCCCCGCGCCTGCACCCATTGCAGCGCTTCTTCCGCCAGGTACCGGATCGACCGTTCCTCCAGCAGGTGCAGCACACGCGTCGCGGTCTCTATGTCCGCCTCGGGAATGTCGCCAAGGAGCTTCACGCGCAGCGCCGACGCGGCCTTCTCCAGACGCTCGGCAACTTCCTTGCCCTTACGTGTCGGCTTCACGACCTTGATGCGCCGGTCCGTGGGGGCCAGGCACCTAGGATTAACGCGGCGTTGCACGGAGGTCAACGCCGGAGCCTTCAGTGTTCCGTACTTCAACTTGCCGGGCGCGGATTTCGATGCTCGGAACGCTGCCATGGTGTTTATTGATAGGTGCCAGTAACTGGATCAGCATCAATGTCGCAAACGCCGGTACCCAGCCAAGGAACGCAGTGTCGGCGTCACGCGACCCGCAGCAGGTCGGAGGGGTGCGCACCGCACTGCACATTGTTAAGCGAGGCTTAACTCTGATGTCTTCATCACCCCGTTTATCTTTCGCAATCCAGTTCCTATCATTGCCTCATCCACACGCCCATCACCGTTCACACACGGAGTGACCCATCATGCAAACAGTCAATATCAAGAACCTGAACGGCCAGGGCATCACCATCGCCGCAGTCATCCACTTCCCGGCGGGCTTTGAGCAGGGCGGGAAATATCCGGCCGTCGTCGTGACCCACCCCGGCGGCGGCGTGAAGGAGCAGACCGCCGGCCTGTACGCGAAGAAGCTGGCCGAAAACGGGCTGGTCGCCATCGCGTTCGACGCCTCGTACCAGGGCGAAAGCACCGGCGAGCCGCGCCAGCTCGAGAACCCGTACGTCCGCACGGAGGACATCAGCGCGGTGGTCGACTACCTGACGACGCTGCCATACGTCGACGTGGAAAGGATCGGCGCCATGGGCATCTGTGCGGGCGCCGGCTACACGGCCAACGCGGCCATCAATGATCGGCGCATCAAGGCGGTCGGCACGGTCAGCGCGGTGAACATCGGCCAGATGTTCCGCAACGGCTGGGAAAACACGATCCGCGACGCCGACGCCATTCCCGTGCTGGAACTCGGCTCAAAGGCCCGCACCAGCGACGCCGGCAAGGCGGAACTGGCCACGTTCCCGTTGGCCCCGATGCGCAAGGAAGACGCGCCGAACAAGGAGCTGGAAGAAGCGTGGGAGTACTATCACACGCCGCGCTGCGAGCATCCGAACGCGCCCGGCTTCATGACGACGCGCAGCCTCAACCAGATCATCACCTACGACGCCTACAACAAGGCCGAGGCGTTCCTGACGCAGCCGCTCCAGATCGTAGCCGGCAGCGTGGCCGGCAGCAAGTGGATGAGCGACGACCTGTTCAACCGCGCCGCCAGCAAGGACAAGAGCTTCCACGTGGTCGAGGGCGCCAACCACATGTCAATGTACGACGTCACCAAGTACGTCGACGAGGCCGTGTCGGTGCTCGTGCCGTTCTTCCAGCGCACGCTGAAGTAACCACGCCTCGCCCCCCCTCCCGTCGCCAGGGACTGCGCGCATCGCGCTCCCCCGCGCCGGGCCGGCTGTACTCAAAACCGTTTTATCGACAGGAGAGCCATCATGACTTCGAGCGTCATCAGGCACGTTACTTACCAGAACCTGGGCTGGGAATCCGCGGCCGACATCTATCTGCCGCAGGACTTCGACGAAAGCAGGAAGTATCCGGCCATCGTCAGCACGCACCCGATCGGCAGCTGCAAGGAGCAGACCTCCGGCAACGTCTACGCCGCGGCACTGGCGAAGGAAGGCTTCGTTGTCATTGCCTTCGATGCGAGCTTCCAGGGTGCCAGCGGCGGTTCGCCCCGCTTCATCGAGGATCCGGCGATCCGCGTATCGGATATCCGGTTTGCCATCGACTACCTGGTCACGCTGCCGTATGTCGACGAGAAGCGCATCGGTGCCATCGGCGTGTGCGGCGGCGGAGCCTACACCATCCACGCCGCGATGACCGACCATCGCATCAAGGCGCTGACTTCGATCACCGGCGTCAACTTCGGCCGCCTGATCCGCGAAGGTTTCAGCAACTTCGACCCCGTCAGCGCACTGGAAGCCATGGGCAAGCAGCGCACCGCGGAGGCCCAGGGCGGAGCGCGCAACGTCATCAATTACCTTCCAGCGTCGGTGGAGGAAGGCAAGAAGAACGGCGTCACGGACATCGACGTGCTGGAGGCCACCGAGTACTACAAGACACCTCGCGGCCAGAAGCCGAATGGCGCCACCAGCGGGCTTTTCTCCTTCAACAGCGCCGCCATGGGCTGGGATGCGTTCCTGCATGCTGAAGTGCTGCTGACCCAGCCGCTGATGATCGTGATCGGCGACAAGCCGGGCGGATTCGGCGCGTACCGCGATGGCTGGGAGATCTACGGCCGCGCGGCATCAAAAGACAAGCACATCGTGATCGCGGAAGGCTGGTCGCACTACGACCTGTATGACAAGCCGGAGCCGGTGGCCCTGGCACTGGCCAGGGCCGTGCCGTTCTTCAAGGAACACCTGTAACCCATGCCAGATGAGCCGCGTCGTTGCCCACGGCGAGCCCGCCCTGGACGACCGGCTCATGCCTGGCGCCCTCCCGCTTATCTAAGGAACAAAGCATGAACAATGTCCTGGTTCTTGGCGCCAGCGGCCAGATCGCGCAATGGGTGATCCAGGCGCTGGCCAACCGCAGCGACACCGCGCTAACGCTGCTCCTGCGCAATCCGAAAAGACTCTCAGGCAACGAGCCCTCGAACTCGAAGATCGTCATTGGCGATGTTCTGGACAGGAAGCTGCTCACGCAAGCCATGGCCGGCCAGGACATCGCCTATGCCAACCTGACCGGCGAGAACCTCGACGTACAGGCGGGAAGTGTCATCGCGGCGATGCGGGCGTCGGGGGTCAAGCGCCTGGTCTTCGTGCTATCGCTGGGCATCTACGACGAAGTGCCGGGCAAGTTCGGCCAGTGGAACGACGCCACGATCGGCGAAGACCTGAAACCTTTCCGCCGCGCGGCCAATGTCATCGAAGCCTCGGGGCTCGACTACACCATCATCCGCCCGGCGTGGCTGACCGATGAGGACGAAGTCGACTATGAGCTGACGGGGCGCCACGATCCCTTCAAGGGCACCGTCGTGTCGCGCAGGAGCGTGGCCGATCTTATCGTCAAGGTCATTGAGTCGCCGCAACTGCACGCCGGCGCAAGTCTTGGCGTGAACAAGCCGAATACCGACAGCGACAAGCCGTATTTCATGTAAGCCGGAACTGATCGGATCGGGGAATGGCGAGAACGACCATGCCGATCATGCAATGGCTCGTTGCTGCGTTGGGACCGGCTCTCGTCGCTGTAACTGGCGCCCTGCTCTCCGTCAACTGGATCGAGAGCAATGGCGACCTGGTCAGTGCCAGTGCGACGGCAGCGCCCGGCTAAGCGACCCTGTTACTCACAAGGACGCCGGCTGGCTGGTCCGCCACTGAATGATCCGCCGCGGTGACGTGCCGCGGCGGTCAGGCGCAAACTCAGGCGGTGGTCGTACGCGGGAAGACCGGACCGCGCTTCTCACGGAACGAGGCCACTCCCTCCTTGACCTCGGGGCCGCCGAAGCCAAACATCTCCAGCGCCAGCGAGGCGTCGAAGGTCGGGCCTGCCTGGCGCAGCCAATTGTTCAGCGCATACTTGGTCCAGCGGATCGCCGACGGTGCACCATTGGCAAGACGGGTGGCGATCGAGACCGCCGTGTCCTGCAGATCCGCCTCATCCACGGCCAGCGACACGAGGCCCATCTGCTCCGCCTTCTCGCCGCTCACCGGCTCGCACAGCAGCAGGTGGTACTTGGCCTTGGCCATGCCGCACAGCAACGGCCACACGATCGCTGCGTGGTCGCCGGCGGCAACGCCGAGACGCGTATGGCCGTCCACCAGTCGGGCGGTGCGAGCCGCCACCGAGATATCCGCCAGCAGCGCAGCGACCAGTCCCGCACCGACTGCGGAGCCATGGATGGCCGAAACGATCGGCTTGGAGCAATTGATGATGTTGTAGACCAGGTCCTTTGACTCGCGCCAGACGCGGGCGCGCGCATCGAAGGAATCGATCATCTCCTCGACCATTTCGAAGTCGCCTCCGGCCGAGAAGGCCTTGCCCGCGCCGCACAGCACCACGGCGCTCACGGTCGGGTCGGCGTCGATATCACGCCAAACGCGGGCGATCTCGTCGTGGCCACGTGCATCCAGCGCGTTCAGGCGCTCGGGACGGTTCAGCGTGATGCGCAGTACGCCCTCGCTAGGGCGGTCAAACGCCAGGCTCGAATACTGTTCGTAGGCCGCGCCCGGCGCGGCATTGCTTTTCGACATGGGATCTCCTGAATAAAAGTGCGGGGGAGTGTGCAGCGAACAATGAAATACACATGCCCCCGTTAATCGATGCGGCGTCAATACGCCATCAATGCGCTGCGGCAGCACGAATCTCATCAAGCGCCGGCGGATTGTCCAGCGCGGACAGGTCGCCGGCAGGCACGCCGGTGTAGACACTGCGGATGACGCGCCGCATGATCTTCGAGCTGCGCGTCTTCGGCAGCTGCGCCACTACGTGGACCACGGACGGGCGGAACGGGCGGCCCAGGCGGCCATCGACATGCTTGCTGACAACGGACGCCAACGCTTCCTGCGACAGCGCCATGGCGGCAGATGGCACCAGGAAGACCACCAGTTTCTGTCCCTTGACCGGATCCTCGACGCCAATCGCGGCGGCCTCGGCGATCTCCGGCAGTTCCAGCAGCACGTCCTCGATCTCGGCGGGCCCGAGCCGCTTGCCTGCCAGCTTGATGGTGTCATCGGAGCGCCCCATCATGAACCAGGTGCCATCGTCGCGGCGCAGCGCCAGGTCGCCGTGCACCCAGATGCCCGGCACCGTGCGCCAGTAGGCGTCCAGGTAGCGCTCGTCGTCCTGCCAGAACGACTGCGTCATGCCGACGAAGGGCCGGCGGATCGCAAGTTCGCCCACGGTGTTGGTCAGCGATTTGCCATCGGCATCCACCACGTCGGCCGCCACTGATGGCGATGCTGTGTTGAACCCGGCCGGGCTGATCGGCTTGACGATCACGCTGGACAGCAGCGCACCGGAAACCTCGGTGCCACCGGTGTAGTTGATGACGGGACTGCGGCCACTGCCGAACGCCTTCTGGAACCACAGGAAGTGCTCGGGATCGATCCCCTCCCCTGCCGTGATCAGCAACCTGACCGTCGACACATCGCCTTGCGTGGCGATAGGCTCGTTGGCGGCCAGGCCCCGGATCAGCGTGGGCGCGGAGCCGAAGTGAGTCACGCCATAGCGCTCGACGATGCGCGACATGCGCGACCAGTCCGGGAAATCCGGGGCGCCGTCATAGCAGACCAGCGTCGCGCCGCGCAGCAGCGCGCACGACATCACCAGCGTGCCGGCCACCCAGCCCATGTCCGCGGGCCAGCAGAACACATCCTTCCCGCTGACATTGAAATGGACGGCGGAATCGTGCGCGATCTTCATCGGAAAGCTGCCGTGGGTATGCACGGTGCCCTTGGGCTTCCCGGTGGTGCCCGAGGTATAGATGATCATGAAGGGATCGTCCGGCGACATCCGCGCCGGTGCTGCGTCGGGCTGCGAGGCGGCAACCTGCTGCCAGTCCAGCACCTTGCCGCTGAAGTCGATTGCCTCGCCAGCATGCTTCCAGACGACGGTGCCGAGGTCCGGCAGGCGCGACAGGCCCTCGTCGACCAGGCTGCGCGTATCGACCCACTTGCCGCGGCGCGAGAAGCCGGTGGTGGCTACCAGCGCGCTGGCCGAGCATGACGACAGCCGCGACACGATCGCATCGACGCCGAAGCCGCTGAACAGCGGCACCGTCACCGCGCCGATCCAGGCAATGGCCAGCGAGGTCACCGTCGCCTCGACGCCGTTTTCCATCAACAAGCCAACGCGGTCGCCGCGCTTCACACCCAGGGCCTTCAGCCCGCCGGCGAAGGCGGCGACCTTTTGCGCCAGCTCGGCATAGCTCAGGCGCTGGGCGGAGCCGTCCTCGCGCTCGGCGACTACCGCGGCATGCGATGCCATCGCGGGATCATCTGCCCACTTGAGCGCGGACTTGACCCAGTTGAGCTGCCCACCCGGGAACCATTTCGGGAACGGCTGTCCTTTCGACGCATCCACGTACTTCTCGTAGGGAACGTCCCAGACCATGCCGCAGAAGTCGATCACGGCATCCCAATAGGCATCGGGCTTCTCGTTCGAGAAGGCCAGCAGTTCATCGTAGTCCTTCAGGCCCAGGCGCGCGACCAGCGCCGACACGTTCGCCGTGGCGATATCGTCTCCCGTAGGGATCCAGTCATTGTGCAGAGAGTCACTCATTGAAAATCCAGCGTATTGGTTGCACGGTTACTGCGGCGCGATGTGGGCAAGGCAGGCCCCATGCAGCATCGGGAGCTCCACGCCGCGCCATCTCCATCGCATGGAACCAGCGTGCGCGACGCGCCTGCGCGAGTCAATCATCCCGGCGGGGTTGTGCCGTACTTTGGAATGCCGCGGCGCGGCATGCATCCGGGCGTTGACGGAGGTTACCCCGCACGGGCGCCGCCGTAGTTGAATCCGTTGCCCCAATTTTCATTTCCGAAGTACGGAACACAATCCAGGCCTACGCTGACGAATGATGCGGGACGGATACACGATCCCCGCTACCAGCGCACTAAGCCTCGGTACCGACATCGCGCAGCAGCACCATCAGTTCCACCGCAGCAGCCTTGAGTTCCGGCACCATGCTCGCCCGTATCGACTCGACGTCCGGCCGAAGTTCGACCGCGCCGCAGTTCAGCGCCATCAGCATGCCGGCGCGGCCCACGGTTAGCGGCAATGCAATGCCGTATGCGTTGCGCTGGTACTCGCCGACCGACATGCAGACGCCGGTCTCGCGCAAGTCATCGAATGCGGCTTCTATGTTCTTCCTGATGTCTCCCGCCTGCGGACCCGCGGCCTCGATCACGGATGCCACGTAGTCAGCCCGTGCGTCCTTGGGCAACCCCCACAGCCAGGCGCGCCCGATCGCCGTCAACCCCATCGGCAGCAGCGACCCCACGCCCAGCCGCAGCGTGGCGATGCGCGTGCTGGTCCGATAGGCAATGTAGAGCATGTCAAGCTGGTTAGGCACCGCGAGTGCAACGGACGCGTTGAGCCGGTCGGCCAGTTGCTGCATGAACGGATGGGCGAGCCGTGTCACCGCGTTGGTTTCCAGGTACGCGTGCCCGATGCCAAGCGGACCGCCGGCCAGCTCGAATTGCGGCCCGCCCGCCACCCTGCGCAAGAAGCCCAGGCCGACCAGCGTCATCGTCAGCCGGGACACCGTGGACTTTGAGAGCCCCGTTCGGCGCACCAACTCACTGTTGGTCAGGGGCACCCGCTCCGCGCGAAAGGCGCGCAGCACCTTGAGGCCACGCTCCAGCGTCAAGGTGACCGGTGAGGATTGAGTCATTGCCACTCTGTGCGCCTTACAAGGTAGGAAACGCGCCATCAGGCCGGGGGACGCGCCCGAGTGCAGGATTGGACATCCACGGCCACATGAGCCTTACGATTGACAATATCGTCCAAGTCTCGGAAACGCTTGATTGCAGGCTTGATTGCAGTCGACGCGGCAACGTTCTCGCGGATTGCGGCGCGCCCGATCTGCTGTTGTTCGATGGCGGAAAGGAACGGCCGCAGCGTGAGACGATCGACTTGGCGGATGACGTGGAGGCGGTTGAATTTCGTCATGGATTTCGGTGCGGCTATCTGGCTCGCGTTACTCACGTGCCGTAAGCCGCTCCTGCAGCAATTGTGCCGTGGCGACCAGCCGCGGCCCGAGCTCCCGCTCGACTCGGGCACGCTGCATGCGGGCGGTACGGCCAATGCAGGCCAATGCCAGGGGCGGTTGGTCCGGCACGCAGACTGGCACGGCGACTGTGGCCAACTCCGGCTCCCACTCGCCGAGCGACATACAGAAGCCCCGTTCCTGGACCTGAGAGATCTTCTCGGCCATGCGCCGCCGTAGCGTCGGCCACTCGCGGCCGGCCTTGCGCTCCACGTTGCCCTGCAGGTAGCAGCGTTCCAGTTCCGGGATCGCGGCCAGCAAGGCCGATCCCATCAGGGAAGACGCAATGTGCAGTCGCGTACCCGGCGTCAGGCGCAGGTCCAGCACTACCTGGCTGCCTACACGGCTGTCGAGAACGATCACATCGAGCCGGTCCCGTGTGCCGAGCACCACGTAGGTATCGGTAGCTTCGGCGAACTTCCGCATTTCGACGCTGGCCTCCCGCCGAACCGCGGGGTCGGCGATGGCTGCGTAACCGAGCGACAAGGAGGCCGCCGTAAGGCGGTACTTGCGGCGCCCTTCGTCCTGGTGCAGGTAGCCCAGCGCGACCAGCGACTGCATCAGGCGGGAGACCGTCGGCGCGGGGATGCCGGTTTCGAGGGAAACGTCCTGATTGCCCAACCACACCTGCTCCGGGCCGAAGGCTGCCAGCACGGCCAGGCCGCGGGCCAGCGGCATGACCCTCACCTGGCCTTCCGCGGTAGCTGATCGGCCCGGACTTTGAAAGATTGTGCCGATATCGTACTGGTGATCCCGCAACCTTGCGCCGGCTGGCTGCAACATGGGCGTCTCCGTGTGCATGAGGTGTCGTCCCGTCCGAGGAAAATCCACATCCGGATTCGAAATTACCTTACAAACGTTAGGTGTAGTTTGAACGGTGAATCGCATGAGTGCCATGGGGGTTAACCCACTTCATGAGCGCCTCACCCTCACCGTCAGGCCAACGGTGCTGCGCGCTGCATCCCGCGGGAACCCGCGAGATGCGAAAGCTACACACCCGCCGCAGCTTGCCATTACGCATCTGCGGAATGCGGGCAAGCGCTGCGATTGCATGTGATTCCATGGAAGCCGTTAGGCCCGAGCGAATTTCCCGCGCCACCTGCATCGCGTCGCCCTGGTGGTTAGTGAAGACAGCCGCGATCCGCCTGGCAAGGCAACGTGGCCCGCCAGGCAGATATCGAACGACTTTAGAACTTGTGGCGCAGGCCGACAGCCACGCCCAGCATCGAACTCCCCCCACTTGGCAGTACGTAGCTGGAGCCAAGGGAAAGGCTGGTGAGGTAGCCGGTCGCCAACGAATCAAGTGTCAGGCCGGCATTCTTGGAGTATGCGGTGGTCAGATAGACATCAGTGCGCTTCGAGAAGGCATACGTCGAAATAAATGCGATCTGCCAGGGATTGGCTGCATTCGTATTGCCGTAAAGGTTCTTCAGATTGTCGTACGAATACTCAAGCGTGAAACCCAGGGCAGACGTTGCCTGATAATTGGCGCCAATCCAGTAGTAATCGTCGCGCAACATCACGACGTCCGTTGCATTCTTGCTCTGCCCCCAACGGTAGCCCCCCATGATCTTAGCCGGGCCAACGGTATAGCTCGCAGCAACCGACGCTTTTTTGACTGATCCGCTGGCGATGCCAATCGACGGATTCCACTGGTCGTAGCCGATGGTCCCGGCAAACGGACCCACCGCATACATCGCGGCTGCACCATACGCGCTGTCGCGGCGGAACTGCCCGGGAACCTCTCCGTTGCCGCCGACTGCAGGCACTCCCGCGGCAACCTGAGGCTGAGTCAACCCGACACCGAAGGACCAGTGAGCCCATGCCGACAGAGGACCAAATTGCCCCGTGTACTTGATGGTATTGTCCTCCCGGTAGTTGCCACCGTTTTGCAACACCGTCGGCTCGTAGAGCGTCGCGTAGGAAGCCGGGGCGAAGTTGGCCAGCGCGTCGAACATCGAGGTGTACTGACGACCAAAAGTCAGCTGCCCGAGGCCGGCGCTTTGCAGGCCGACGAAAGCCTGACGACCAAACATCCGGCCACTTTGCTGGCCGACACCCGTATCCGCGGCATAGCCGCTTTCGAGTACGAAGACTGACTTCAGCCCCCCTCCCAGGTCTTCTGTGCCACGAATACCCCAGCGCGATCCGGACAGGCCACCCGAGCCCATGCGGTAAGCACTATTGGCGGTCCCAGGGTTGAAACCGTTTGTTGCCTGAGGCACCGCGCCAACATGATTGACATACTCGACGTTGGCATCGACCACGCCATAGAGCGTCACATTTGTCTGCGCAAATGCGCTTCCCGCACCAGCGAGCATTGATACCGCAGCAATGCACTTCAACTTCATAATCGCCTCCTCCTTCTTTCTGGTTTGGACGTGGATTTCCCGTCCGGTTTGGTAACGACTTTGCTACTCATCTTCTTTTCTTTGACACTAGCAAGTCACTGAAACGCACTCGAGAAAGGGATTCGAATGACGTCCCAATTCTTGACTTGCTGCAGCCATGTAGCCGATATGACCGGCCGCTTTCTCGGAGAGCTTGTGGCGGAGCGTTCGATGAGTGGAGGTACCTGTTCGCGCCCTTAAAAGAATGTGACGCCGCAGTTCGTACAACAGCGATGGCATGAACCGTGTGCCAGCGGCGCCCACCGAGTGATCAAAGGCAATGGTGCAACCGTCTAGGCTCAGCCGCCCCTCCATTTCGTCAATGGAGTTGTCCCACCCTTTCACATAAGCGAGCGCTTGGCATGCCAAGGTGCATTGAGTACCACCAGATCCATCAGATCGAAACGCCGTCCAGTTTGTTGCGACAGCTTCTCGACCGTCGCTCGTTCCGTGGTCCCACTCCCTGCGTTTACTTGTTATGGATCGGCTTCGATTGTCTCCTTGTCGCGCGGATGAGAAAACAGGCTTCGGCGACTAAGCATAGAAATGGACGTCGGTAAGTTCAACGCAGGAGCCTTGGATGTCCCGTACAGTGGAAGAAAGGGCGATGGTGAGCTGCTGCGAAAAGCTGAACCGGGAGCAGCTTCCTCCTGGTGGTGACAGCTGAACAACGGCATTCTTCACGCCCGCCAGATTGCAAATCGAGATCGCGCTGGGAGCGGTGCGGGGGACGGCAAATGACGCAAGCGTCGGGCCATGCGTGATGTTGAACTCGCCTGTTGGAGCGTGGCAAGATCATCGGGATCCTTGATGTCAAGGCTGATGAAGCGCTTGCCGCAGTTGATGGCATGGAAGGCCGCGCCGCCGCCCTTCCACTTGCTCGGCCCCCAAGCCGCGCGCCGAATCGCCCGTGGGTCGCTCGATCTTCCAGACGTCTGCGCCGAGCGCCGCAAGGATCTGGCCGGCGAACGGCGCCGAAGCGCTGTCACTCCGCTCGACCACCACCACACCGTCAAGAGGAAAGTCATGCATTGCTGATACGCTCCTTCGCTGGATATGCGTTGCGTTGCATCTGCTTGGACCGGACGCATGCGCGAAGCGTAGAGGTGCGCCACCGTCTCTCCAACTGGCCTTCTTCGAAACGGCGATTCCGAGGGATTGAAGTGGCGAGTCGCCGTGGACTACGCAGACGGCAACTACGCGCTCACGACAACGGATGCGCCACAGCCGTGCGCAGCTTCAGGTAGAACATGAAATAGGTGATCTTGCGCGCCGGTGGCCAATTTGCGCGACGCATGCGGGGGCAATACACGCAGTCCTTCGCGCCATGTGCCCTTTCAAAGTACGGAATGGCTTCGGCCCGTACGTTGACGGCCGCTTAGCGGCCACTGGATCCTCACATTGCGGGACATACCGCAATTCCAGGAGCCATGACCATGAACAGTCCCGTCAGAACGGAGACAGCCATCGCCCACGGGCCCGACGCAACCAGCCCGATGTCGCGGGCAATCTGTGCCGCTTCGATCGGCACCATCTTTGAGTGGTACGAATTTGCCCTGTACGGCGCGCTGGCCTCGGTACTGGCGGATAAGTTCTCGCCCGGCTCCCCACGCGGCTGTCGAGCACGATCACATCGAGCCGGTCCCCCGTGCCGAGCACCACGTAGGTATCGGTCGCCTCGGCAACTCTGCGCATCTCGACGCTGGCCTCGCGCTGCACGGCCGAATCGGCAATAGCCGCGTAGCCGAGCGCCAGCGAGGCCGCCGCCAGCCGGTATTTGCGCCTCACCTCGTCATGGTGCAGGTAACCCAGCGCCACCAGCGACTGCAGCAGCCGCGTCACCGTCGATGCGGGGATACCGGTTTCGTGCGAAATTTCCTGGTTGCCCAGCCACGTCTGCTCCGGGGCCGAAGGCGGCCAGCACTGCCAGGCCGCGGGCCAATGGCATCACCCTGATCCGGCTTTCCGCCGCAGTTGGATCGGGCGCGGGCCACGCCAGCCGGGTGCGTGGCTGGCTGCTCGAGGGCCTCGCAGTCGTGTGCCGCAACATGGACTCCTCCGTGCCTGATCGCGCGTCCGGCGCCCGAACCATCACTCAGATACGGTGATGGCTTCCAAAATCCATCTGACAAACGTTGGGTAGATCTGGGAAGGAGAGCTGCGATGATTCCATGGAGTATGCCCCCATGGCGAACGCTCACGCCACGCCATGCGCACGCCGCATCCGCTACATACGACCAGCCCGCCTGCCGGTTCACCCCGCGCACTGCTTCCACATCGCCCCTCCGCATCGCCCCTCCGCATCGCCCCTCTCGTGCCAACAGGCTTTCGGGTGGGCCGCCATGAACCAAGCGTAGGGCCTCCCGCTGCGCGCGCCAACTGGCCATTTCCGAAGCGCCGGTTCACGCGTCGCCCCCCCCGACAGTTTCGTCTCGGCCGAATCGGCGCTTCGAGAAAGGCCAATTGGTTCGGCACTGGCACGACACTACCCTTCCGGTGGCGCGGTCACTACCCGACGCACACCGCACCCTGCATGGCGGCGGAACTTACAACAAGGACATCCAGGAGACAATGTGCAACAAGCAACACTGCCGGCTCGCAACAGCCTATTCGTGGTCATCTTGTGCTTTCTGACGATCGTGGCGGACGGCTACGATCTCATCGTCTACGGGGCCACCCTCCCGCGCCTGCTGGAAGAGCCGGGCTGGGGCCTGACGCCAGCGGCGGCCGGCATGATCGGGAGCTGGACGCTCGCCGGCCTGATGGTCGGCATGGGTGCGGCCGGCCCGCTCTCCGACCGGGTGGGCAGGCGCAACCTCATCATGGCCGGCGTGCTGTGGTTCTCCATCGGCTCCATCCTCTGCGCACTCGCCCCCTCGCCGTTCTCACTGGGTGCCGCGCGCTTTTTCACTGGCATCGGGCTGGGCGGCGTGGTGCCGTCCGCCGTGGCGCTGACGGTCGAGTACGCGCCTGCGAACCGGCGTCAGTTGTACAATGCGCTGACCTTGACGGGCTATTCCGTTGGTGGCGTCATCTGCGCGCTGCTGGCGATCACGCTGCTGCAGGAACACGGATGGCGCATGCTCTATGCGCTCGGCGCGCTCTACGCGCTGATCCTGCCGGGGATGTACCTGTGGCTCCCCGAGTCGGTGAGCTTCCTCGTCGAGCACGGTCGCATGGAAGAGGCGCGCATCCTGGCCGCCCGGCATTCGCTTGACCTGGAACGGATCATACGGGAGCAACGAGGCCAGGCCGTGCACGCGGCCGCCTCCGGCGCGCGCGGCTACCGGCTGCTGGCGACGGACGCAATGCGCACCTCGGCGCTGCTCTTCGCGCTGGTGAGTTTCTGCGTCCAGTTGATCGTCTATGGCCTGAACGCCTGGCTGCCGCAACTGATGCGCAAGGCGGGCTATCCGCTAGGGTCGTCGCTGCAGTTCCTGCTGGTGATGCAGTTCGGCGCCGTGGTGGGCATGATCGGCGGCGCGTTGCTGGCGGACCGGCTGGGCTCCAAACGAGTGATCATTCCGTTCTTCATGATCGGCGGACTGTCGCTGCTCGCGCTGAGCCAGAAGCTGGATCTCGGCTGGCTGATGCTCGCGGTGTTCGGCGCGGGTATCGGCTCCATCGGCACCACGACGCTGATCTACGGCTACATCGCCACGCACTTTCCGGCTTCGTGCCGCGGCTCGGCGCTCGGGGCGTCGCAGGCGTTCGGGCGGTTCGGCTCCATCCTCGGCCCGCTGATCGGCGGGTGGATCGTCGGCTCGAACCTCGCGCTGCACTGGAACTTCTACGCGTTCGTCGTACCCGCCGTCGTCGCGATCATGCTCGTGCCGCTGATCCCGAAGCCGGCACTGGAGCCCGACGCCACACCCGTTGCGGATTACCGTACCGCGGACTGAGTCCGCCATCTTCTTCGTCATGAGGTGAAACCATGAAAACCGTCAGCATCAAGCATCAGTGCTGGAATATCGCCGCCGATCTCCACTTCCCGCCGGACTTCGACGAGAGGAAGAAATATCCCGCCATCATCAGCGCCCATCCGATCGGTAGCTGCAAGGAGCAGACCTCGGGAAGCGTCTACGGCACCGCGCTCGCCGAGGCCGGCTTCGTTGTCATCGCGTTCGATGCCAGCTTCCAGGGCGCCAGCGGCGGCGAGCCGCGCTACATCGAGGATCCGACGCTACGCGTGGAGGACTTCCGCGTGGTCGCCGACTATCTCGTGACGCTCGACTACGTGGACGACCGCCGCATCGGCGTACTCGGCATCTGCGGCGGTGGTGGCTACTCCATCAATGCCGCCATGACAGAGCGCCGCATCCGCGCGGTGGGTACCATCACGGGGGTCAACTACGGCCGGCTGATGCGCGAGGGCTTCAGCGGCTACGATCCGATCGGCGCGCTCGAAGCGATGGCGCAGCAGCGCACCGCCGAGGCACGTGGTGCCACACTGCGCGTGGATGACCTGCTGCCGCCGTCGCCCGAGCAAGCGAAGCGGCGTGGCCTGACAGAGATCGACGTCCATGAGGCCACCGAGTACTACCGGACGCCGCGGGGGCAGAAGCCACACGGCGCCAACCGCTCGCTCTTTTCCCACCAGGGCGCCGCGACCGGATGGGATGCCTTCCATCTCGCCGAGGTCCTGCTGACGCAGCCGCTGATGGTGGTGGTCGGCGACAAGGTCGGTGCTTTCGGCGCCTACCGCGACGGCTGCGAGATCGTGGGCCGCGCACGCTCGGCGAAGAAGGAACTCGTCGTACTGGATGGCTGGTCGCACTACGACCTGTATGACAAGCCCGAGCCCGTGCGCAAGGCGCTCGACAAGCTGATCCCGTTCTACCGGGAACAGCTCTGATGCGCGGAATGATCTTCCGGGGCGCCCGCGAGGTCGAGCTGGCGCACTTCGACGATCCCACGCCCGGCCCCGGCGAGGCCGTGATCGAGATGAAGGCGTCGGGCATGTGCGGCACCGACCTCCACTACTACCGGCATGGCATGGCGGCATCGCTGGAGATGCTTGGCCTGAAGGACCGCATTGCGTCCGATCGGATTATCGGGGGGCACGAGCCTTGCGGCGTGGTGGCTGCGCTCGGCCCAGGCGTGGACGGAAAAGCGTTCCGCGTGGGCGACCGCGTGATGGTCTTCCACTACGAGGGCTGCCGCCACTGCGACCACTGCCGCACCGGCTGGACGCAACTCTGCGACCACGGCGCGCGCATCCATGGCGTGCTGGCGCATGGTGGCCATGCCGACTACATGAAGGTGCCGGTGTCGTCGCTGGTGCACTTGCCACAGGAAATGTCGTTCGCGGGCGACGCCGCCGTGGCGTGCGGCACCGGCACCGCCTATGGCGCCTTGCTGCGGCTTGACATCAGTGCCCGCGACACGCTGGCCGTCTACGGCCTCGGCCCGGTCGGCCTGTCGGTGGCCCAGCTTGCCGCGGCGATGGGCGTCGAGGTGTTCGGCGTCGACATCAATGCGGCGCGCGTGGCCCGCGCGAAAGACTTCGGCGTGTCCCACGCGATCGACGCCACGCAGTTCGACCCCGTCTCCGAGATCCTGAAGCTGACCGGGGGCAAGGGCGCGTCGTGCGCGGTGGAGTGTGCCGGTGGCGAGCTGCCGCGCGCTCAGGCCGTACGCAGCACCAGGGTGTGGGGCCGCGTCGCGCTGGTCGCCGTGGGCGGCAACCTGGTGCTCGACGCGATGAAGGACGTGATCGGCAAGCAGCGGCTGTTGCTCGGCTCGTTCACATTCTCCGAAGTTGAGATGAAGGCTTGCGCCGGCTTTATCGCCAAACGCGGCATCGAGGTGGACCGGCTGTTTACCGATACCTGGCCGCTCGACCAGGCCGCGCAGGCCTATGCCCACTTCGACAGGCAGGCGGGCGGCAAGGGCGTGTTCCTGTTCTGACCCTGCCGTCCCTTTCACGGTTGCCGCTGGCCGGCAACGGAGATCCAACCCATGACGAACCGAACCATTGAACTCAAGCACCCGCGTCAGCTTTACATCGACGGCGAATGGGTCGAACCCTTTACCAGCGGCGTCTTCGACGTGCTGGACTGCTCAACGGAGCAGGTCGTCGCGACGGTTGCCCGCGCCGAGTCGTCCGACATGCAGCGCGCCGTCGCCGCCGCGCGCAGGGCATTCGACGATGGCCCGTGGCCACGCATGACGCCGATGGAGCGCGCCGCCTTCCTCGATAGGATTGCCACGCGGCTCGAAGCCCTGAACGACGAGTTCGCCCGTATCTGGTCGCTGGAAACCGGCATTGTCTACCAGGTCGCGCAGCCGCGGATCGGGCTGTTCATCAGCGGCGCCTTCCGGCAGTACGCGGCGATGGCATCGACCTTCCCTTTCACGCAGCCGTGCCAGTCGGTCACTGGCAACGACGCATATCGCGTCTACGAGCCGGTGGGCGTGGTCGCAGAGATCATTCCCTGGAACGGTCCCGCAGGGTTGCTCGCCTACAAGACGGCGCCGGCGCTGCTGGCTGGCTGCACGCTGGTCATCAAGTCGCCGCCCGAGGCGCCATGCTCGGGCTACCTGTTCGCGCAGGTTTGCGAGGAAGTCGGGTTGCCCCCGGGCGTCGTCAACGTCATTACGGCCGAAC
The DNA here is from genome assembly GCF_058809705.1 of Cupriavidus sp. MPR-AND1C. Lineage (NCBI taxonomy): Bacteria > Pseudomonadati > Pseudomonadota > Betaproteobacteria > Burkholderiales > Burkholderiaceae > Cupriavidus > Cupriavidus sp. MPR-AND1C. The sequence continues at coordinate 146,047 of NZ_JBXASU010000002.1, forward strand.
GCGACGTGTCCGAGGCGCTGGTGCGCAGCCAGGACGTCGACAAGATCACCTTCACCGGTTCGACCGCGGCCGGCCGCCGCATCGCGTCCATCGCCGGCGACCGCGTGGCGCGCGTGACACTGGAACTCGGCGGCAAGTCGCCTGCCGTCGTCCTGGACGACTACGACGTCGAAACTGCCGCCGCCACGCTTGGCAACTCCTACTTCGGCTACAACGCCGGGCAGATCTGCCACAGCCTGACCCGCATCATCGTGCCGCGCGCGAAGCACGGCACGATGGTGGAGGCGCTGTCCGCCATCGCGCGGCAGATCGTGCTCGGTGACCCGCTCGCGGCGGAGACCACCTCCGGCCCGCTCGCCAGTGCCCGCCAGCGCGACACCGTCGAGCGCTTCGTCGCCATGGGGGTGGAGGAAGGCGCGGTGCTCGCGGCCGGCGGCAAGCGGCCGCCACATCTGGCGCGCGGCTTCTTCTTCGAGCCGACGGTGTTCGGCAATGTCGATAACCGATCGAGCATCGCACAACAGGAGATCTTCGGCCCCGTGCTGAGCGTGATTCCGGCCGACGACGAGGCCAGCGCCATCCGCATGGCGAACGACACGCCGTTCGGCCTGAACGCCGCCGTCTTCACCAACGACCGTGACCGTGCGCTCGCGGTGGCGCGGCAGATCCGCGCGGGCACCGTGGGCCACAATGGCCCGCGCACCGACTTCTCCATCGGCTTCGGCGGCTTCAAGCAGTCGGGCATCGGCCGCGAGGGCGGCGTTGAAGGACTGACCGCCTTCATGGAGTCAAAGACCATCGTGCTGGCCTGACGGTGGCGGCCAGCCGGAGCGGGCGAATGTCCACCGCCCGCTTCGGGCCGTCCGAATCGCAGCTTCGAAAATGGCAAGTTGGACGCGCGCCCCGAGCGCTCTACCCTTGCATCAAACCCATCCGGAAGATGCAAAGGAGACAGCCTTGAACACCGAAACCGGCCGCGCCACGGCGGCCACGCAGGACCAATGCCCCACCCCCGACCGCCCGCTCCAAGGCGTGCGCGTGCTGGCCGTGGAGAACTTCGTCGCAGGACCGTTCGCGTCGATGTGGCTCGCCGACGCGGGCGCCGAGGTCATCAAGGTCGAAGCGCCGGCCGGCGGCGACTTCGCGCGCAGCACCAGCCCCGTCAGGACGGCAGCGGATGGCAGCCCGCATGCGTTGTCGTTCCTGCGCACCAACCGCAACAAGAAAAGCCTGACGCTGGACCTCAAGCAGCCTGAGGGCAAGCGGCTGTTCCTAGAACTGGCCGCCGGCGCCGACATCGTGCTCGAGAACCTGCGCCCAGGCGTGATGGACCGCCTCGGCGTCGGCTACGACACCCTGCGCGCGCGCAACCCGCGCCTGATCTACGTTGCCATTTCCGGCTTTGGCCACACCGATGTGAAGCCGAGCCCTTACACCGACCACCCGGCGCTCGACATCGTCGGCCAGGCGCTCAGCGGCCTGATGTACCGTCCCGAGCGGCAGGACGACCGGCCGACCTATCTCGGCTTCTCGATGACCGACCTGCAGGGCGGCATTCTCGCCGCGCAGGGCGCGCTGCTGGCCCTGTACCAGCGCGAGCGCACCGGGCGGGGCAAGAAGGTGGACATTTCGCTGTACGACGCCTCGCTGGTCCAGAACGAGATCTCGGTCACCATGTACTCGGCCCTGCACAAGCCGCTGCCGCCGGGCGTACCCGCGGTGACGGCACCGTTCGGGCCGTTCCGCGCCAGCGACGGCCATATCGTCATCGCGGTGCTCGGCGAGCACATTTGGCGCCGCTTCTGCGAGGTGATCGGCAAGCCGGACCTGGTGGACGACCCGCGCTTCGCCGACGGCATTGCCCGCCGCAAGCACAGTGCCGGCCTTGATCCGCATATTGACGCCTGGCTCGCCACTCGCACGCGCGCGCAAGCCGTGGACCTGCTGCGCGCGGGCGGCGTGCCGGCGTCAGTGGTCAACGACGTGGCCGACCTGTTCGACTGCCCGCATGTGGCGGCACGCGAGATGCTGATGACGGTCCACGACCCAGTGTGGGGCCAGGTGCAGGTCGTCGGCAACCCGATCAAGATGTCGGACGTGCCCGAGCCCGAGGCTGGGGTGCCGCCGCGGCTCGGGGAACATACCGACGCCGTGCTGCGCGACTGGCTGCACCTCGATGCGCGGCAGGTCGAGGCGCTGCGCGCCGACGGCATCGTCTGACCGGAAGACAGCGAAACCCAGCAAGGAAACAGCAATGAAAAGTCTTGAAGGCAAAGTGGCAATCGTGACTGGCGGCACCGGTGGGATCGGCCGGGGCGTGGCACTGCAGCTCGCGGCGCGCGGGGCGCTGGTTGTCATCAGCGGCAGGAGCGCGTCAAAGGCCGACGCGGTGCTCGCCGAACTGCGCGAGGCCGGCGGCCAGGGCGACTTCATCGCCGGCGACGTCCGCGTGAAGGCCGACATGGATGCGCTCGCCGCCGAGGCCGCGCGCCGGCACGGCGGCATCGACATCGTGGTCGCCAATGCCGGCGGCAACGACGACGAGGCACGCCGCCCGGACGTGCGCGGCCCGTTTGGCGACATCGATCTCGCGCGCGTCTGCGCCGTGGTGGCGGAGAACACCGCCGCGAAGCTGCTGCCGGTGCAGTCGGCCCTGCCCTTCATGCGCAAGTGTGGTGGCGGCGCGGTGGTCTTCGTGACCTCGGAGGGCGGCCGCGTGCCGACGCCGACGCAGACCGCGGTGGCCACCTTTGCCGGCGGCCTGATCAGCGCAAGCAAGGTCCTGTCGAAGGAGCTGGCGCGCGACCTGATCCGCGTGAACTGCGTGTGCGTGACGGTGGTGCGCGACAGTCCGTCGTGGAAGGCCGCCTTCGAGCGCACCGATGGCGTGTCGGACCGGCACCGCAAGCAGTATGAGAAGATCATTGCCAGCAGCCCGCTCGGCGTGGCGAGCCCGGAGGATATCGGCCAGGTGGTGGCCTTCCTCGCCTCCGACGAGTCGCGCTACCTGACCGGGGCGACCGTCAGCCCGACCGGCGGACTGACGATTCACTGACGATACGCGGACGACTGGCCGCGCGGCCCGCCGCCTCACACGATGGCGCCGGCCGCGCGCAAGGCCGCGATGTCCTGCGAGCCGAAGCCCCAGTCGCCCAGCACCGCGTCGGTATGCTCGCCGGGGCGTGTGGGGGAATTCTGGATCGCGCCCGGCGTGCGGCTGAAGCGCGGGGCGGGCGCGGGTTGCACGACACCGTCCCGCTCGACGAAGGTCCCGCGCGCCCGCAGATGCGGATGACCGGGCGCCTCGGCCAGCGACATGACCGGCGCGAAGCAGGCCTCCCGTCCTTCGGCCAGCGCGCACCATTCGTCGCGCGTGCGCGTGCGGAAAATTTCCGCGAACCTCGCCCGCACCTCCGGCCAGCACGAACGGTCGTGCTGGTCCGGCATCTGCGCCTCATCCAGCCCGAGCACTTCCAGCGTATGGCGCCAGAAGCGCGCCTCATTGGAGCCGACGCTGATCCAGCGGCCGTCCCGCGTCTCGTAGACGTTGTACCAAGGCGCCCCCGAATCGAGCCGGTTGCTGCCGCGCTCGTCCTTCCAGTAGCCACTGGCGAACATGCCGTAGAAGAGCGTCATGAGCGAGGCGGAGCCGTCGACCATCGCAGCATCCACCACCTGCCCCTTGCCCGACCGCCGGCTTTCGAGGATGGCCGATACGACGCCGAGCGCCAGGTAGAGCGAACCGCCGCCGAAGTCCCCCGCCAGATTGAGCGGGATCACCGGTGGGCCGCCGCAGGTGCCGACCGCATGCAGCACGCCGGTCAGCGAGATGTAGTTGATGTCATGACCGGGCGCGTGCGCGAGCGGCCCGTCCTGGCCCCAGCCCGTCATGCGGCCGTAGACCAGCGCGGGGTTCGCCGCGAGGCAGTCTTCCGGGCCGAGGCCCAGCTTCTCGGCGACCCCCGGCCGGAATCCCTCGACTAGCGCGTCGGCCTGGCCGACGAGCTTCAGCACCGCATCCTTCGCTTCGGCTTTCTCCAGGTCGAGTACGGCGCTGCGCCGGCCGCGATTGAGCAGGTTGAAGCGCGGATCGCCGGGCTGACCGCCGTCGTGGCCGGGCGGACGGTCGATGCGGACGATGTCCGCGCCGAGGTCCGCGAGCAGCATGCAGCAGAACGGCACAGGCCCTATACCGCCCAGCTCAACGAGCCTGACACCCGCGAGCGGGCCCTGGGTTTTGCGCATCGTTTTGGTCTCCTCAAACGTTGAAACCCGGCTCGCTGGGACGAGCCGGGCCTGCATCGCGCGCCGCGCCGCCCCTTCGGGTGGCCGCGGTCACGCATTCGACGGTCATGGCGGTCATGACCGCCACTTCTACTGAGCTGCCCCCGCGTCGAACACTGCCTCGCCGCCCGACGACTGCGCCTCGCGCCGGCCGCGCCGCGACGCCATCAGCCTGTCGAGGTCCGCATTGTCCTCGCCAACGTCGCGCGCAGCCGACAGTGGTCCCGGCCGCCTGCCATTGAACAGCAGCGGCAGTCCGACCAGCGCCAGATCGTCCCCGGACGGCTTGCCGATGATGCCCAGCGCTCGCGTCTGTTCGTGATTGACCAGTTCGCTGGTAGTCTGCACAGGCGCACACGGCAGGCCGGCGGCGCCGAGCACTTCCTGCCAGTGCGCGCGGGAATACTCGGCAAGCCGCCCCCCGATCAGGGCATCGATCTGCGCCCGGTGGCGCAGACGCCCGTCATTGGTGGCAAAGCGCGGGTCGGTGGCCCACTCCGGCCGGTCCAGCGCGGCGCACAGGCGCGCGAAGAGCCGGTCGTTGGCGCAACTGACCACCAGATGGCCATCGGCCGTGTCGTACGCGCGGTGCGGCACGATGAAGCCGACGCCCGAACCATGCCGGCCGCCCGTATCGCCATCGGCGTTGTAGTTGGCGATGCCGACCGTCATCCAGGCGATGGCCGTCTCCAGCAGCGAGCTGTTGACGGTGGCGCCCACGTGCTTGCGCTGCCGCCGGCACAGCGCGGCGAGGATGCCGATGACCGCCCACATGCCGGCGCCGAAGTCGACGATCGACACGCCTGCGCGCACCGGCGCCTGCCCTTCCTCGCCGGTGATGCTCATGATGCCTGCAAAGGCCTGCATCAACGGGTCGTAGCCGGGCGCCTGGTTCAGCGGACCGACATTGCCGAACGCGCCTACCTCGCAGCAAACCAGTTCGGGCTTGGTCACGCGCAGGCTGTCGGGGTCCAGTCCGTATTGCGCGGCCGAGCCCGGGCGCAGGTTGTGGAAGAAGACGTCGGCGTGCTCGCCGATGAGCCGATGCAGCGTGCCAAGGTCGTCTGGGTCCTTGATGTCGAGGCTGATGAAGCGCTTGCCCTGGTTGATCGCATGGAAGGCGGCACCGCTGCCCTTCCACTTGCTCGGCCCCCAGCCGCGCGCCGAATCGCCCGTGGGGCGTTCGATCTTCCACACATCGGCGCCCAGCGCCGCAAGGATCTGGCCGGCGAACGGCGCCGAGGCGCTGTCGCTCAGTTCCACGACCACCACGCCATCTAGAGGAAGGTCACGCATGGCTGCTTACTCCGGCTTGTAGTTGAGTTCGGCGAAGAGGCCTTTCCATACCGAGACCTCTTCGTTCAGTTGCTGGGCGAACATGCCCGGCGACGAAGCCACCATGCTGCCGCTCAAGCGCGACTCCACCAGGCTCCTGAACTGCGCGTCCGCCGTCAGCGCGCGAAGATCGCGCGCGATCCGGTCCACCAGGGCCGGCGGCGTGGACTTCGGCACGAAGATGCCGGCCCACAGCAGCGGCAGGTAGCCCTTGTAGCCCACGGCCTCCGACAACGTCGGCACGTTGGGCAGGTCCGCATACCGCTCGGCGCTGATGGCGGCCATGGGCCGCAGCTTGCCAGCCTCCATCTGAGACTTCATCGAGCTTGGCGTGTTCACGAGAAATTGTGCATCATCGCGCATCACGGCCATGTTCATTGCCGTCACGCTGTTGAAGTCGATCGGTGCATATTTCATGCCGAGCGACTTGTTCAGCAGCGCCATCGTCAGGTTGAAGATCGACGTGCGTCCGGTGCCCGCGAAGAACAGGCCATCCGGATCACGCCGACTCAGGTCGACCAGTCCGCGCATGGTCTTCGCCCTGCCCGCGGTGCCGTCGTTGGCGGCCACCACAAGCTGGTAATTGATGACCTTGTACACCGGGACCAGGTCGGCAGTCGGGTCGAACTTCAGGTTCTTCGTGGTGAACTTCGGCAGGATCGAGCTTTGCGTGCCCAGCAGCAGCGTGTGCCCGTCAGTGGCGTTCACCACGTATTCGGTGCCGATCACACCGCCCGCGCCGGGCCGGTTCTCCACGATCACCGGCTGCTTCCAAATGCCTTCGAGCCGTTGCGCCAGCAGGCGCGCGAGCAAGTCGCCGCTGGAGCCGGCCGCCAGCGGAATAACGATGCGCACCGGGCGCGTCGGCCACAGCTCGGCCGCCGATGCCAGCCGGGGCAGCAGCATCGCCGCACAGCCGGCCACGCAGGCGACACCCGCCTTGCGTAGCCAGCGCCGCCGGTGATCCCGTTCACGGGGGTCTCTCATGGGTCTCCTCCTTATGTCTCTTTATGGATGTCTTGCCAGATGCCTTGCGCGGCGCAGCGTCAGGCTGCGGCAAAGACCGGCAGGCGTTGCCCGCCCCGCTCGATCAACCGCGCCGTCATGCGCGCGCCAATGCGCAACGTCTCGGGCGCTCCCTCGATCTGCGCGAACAGGTGGTAGCCCTCGTCCATCTCCACGAAACCCACCGTGTAGGGGGCAATCGACGAGAAGGCCGGCGTGGGCCCACGCATCACCGTGCTGAACGAATACAGCGTGCCGGTGCCCTTCGCCGCCTGCCACACAAGCTCATCGGCATCGCAATGCGGGCAGAACGAATGCGCCGGCCAGACCGCTTCACCGCAGCCGGTGCACCGCTGGTACTTCAACTGTCCCGCCGCCAGCCCTTCCCAGTAGGGTTGAGCGTCGAGCAACGCGTATGGCTGTGGCCAGCCGTCTTTGGTCTGGATCATCACGTGCTCCCGTTCAGGTTGTCGAAGACAGCAGCATCACGCAGCCGGCCGCCAGCATGCCGCCCGCGCCCTGCACGAGCACGGTCTTCGGCCTGCGCTTCGGCGCCGCGCCCAGCGGCTGGCCGCGCAACTGCCGCACGGCCTCGACGAGGCTGTCCATGTTGCAGGAGATGCCCGGCTGGCCGAACGACAGCCAGCCGCCGTTGGTATCGGTCGGCAGGTCGCCGTCGACGCCGGTGCGGCCCTCGCGGTACAAGTCGATCCCCCGGCCCTTCTTCGCAAAGCCCAGGTCCTCCACGACGATGGGCCCCATGTGCGCGAAGTTCACAGAAATCTGCGCCATGTCGATATCCCCGCGCGACAGCCCCGACATGTCGAATGCCTGGTTCGCCGCCGCGGCCGTGGCCGTATGCGTCAGGTTGGGCATGGGGCCGAGCTCGGGGAAGCGGCACGCACGCATGTTCATGCGATCCGTCAGGTATTCATGCGTCGTGGCGGACCCGTAGCCGAGCAGGTAGACCGGATCGGCGTGCATCGCCCGCGCCCGTTCCGGCGATGTGACTACCAGCGCGCCGCCAGTGCCGCCGCCCCACGTCGAGCACATCCAGCGCCGCAGCGGACTGGCGACGTAGGGCGACGCCAGCACCGTCTCGCGATCCACCTCCCCAAAGCGCGCCTTGGCCGCGTGCGGATGGTGAACGCCCCAGCGCTGGTTCGACACCGCCACGTCGGCGAGGTCGGCCTCGGTCAGATCGTACTCGTGCAGATACCGGCAGGCAGCCTGCCCGTACAGTGCCGGGATGATGGGGCCGTAGGGCACCTCGAACTGCGGGTCGGCGTCGGCTTCGGCTCCCATGGCGACGGCGTCGACGAACAACTCCGTCGCATCGCTCTGCAGGCACAACACGTACTCGGCTTGTCCGGCCGCGATCATCTCCGCGGCCACCGCCAGCGTCGCCGTGAGGCCGGCGCCGTGCATCGTGATCTCGGTCGTGCGCTTCACCGGCATCTGCATGTGCGAGATGAAGATGTTGCTCCACTGCGAGCGCTTGTCGGCCCAGGGCGAGCGGCCCGTGTAGACCGCATCGACCTGCTCCTTGCGGATGCCCGCGTCACGCAGCGCGCGCCGCGTGGCTTCGGCCGCAAGCTGAAGGGGGTCCTTGCGATCCTGCCGGGAGGCGTAGGCATCCCCCATCCCGACAATCGCGGCAACTGGCTTCGTCGACATCATGTCGCCCTCAAGCCGCCTTCAGTTCGGGCAGCGACGACGCGATCAGCGCGTCGAGGTCATCGCGCTTGCGCAACATCAGCAGGCTCCACTCGCCCTGCTGGAGCAGGTCGCCATTCTGGTTGATCGCGCTGATGCGGAACTTGATCACGCCGTATTTCTCGTCCTTCTCCTTCTTGCCGATGACCTCGCATACCGCGTAGATGGTGTCGTTGATGTACACCGGGTTGCGAAAGCGCATGTTGTCGATGCCGTAGTTGGCCTGGATGCCGAGGCCGAACTGGATCAGGCCGGTGACGATGGAATACGTCAGCGAGCCCTGCACCAGGCGCTGGCCGAAGCGGGTCTTCGAGGCGTAGTGCGTGTTGGAGTGGATCTCGATCCAGTTGCCCGTCAGCGCGCAGTAGTTGACCACGTCGGCCTCAGTGACGGTGCGCCCGCCCGAGCGGAAGACCTGGCCGATCTGGAGTTCGTCAAAGGTCTGGTCGATGCGGTTGTTGATGATGCGCTTGCTCGTGTCGCTCATGTCTGTATCTCCTTGAAATTCGCCTGCTTCAGCCGAGCCGCATGGACTTGGCGATGATGGTCTTCTGGATCTGCGAGGTGCCGCCGCCGATAGTCGACTGCACGCTTTCGCGCAGGTAGCGCTCCATGTCGGCTTCGGGCAGGTTGGCGTAGCCGCCAAGCACCTGCATGCCGGTCAGCGCACAGTGCTTAAGCGTTTCCGAGCCGTACAGCTTGGCCATCGACACCTCGCGGCTGCACGGCACGTCGGCTGCTGCCATCTGCGCAGCGCGGTAGCACAGCAGGCGCGCGGCATCGACTTGAGTCTGGCAATCTGCCAGCATGTGCTTGAGCACCTGGAAGTCCCAAAGTTGCTTGCCGAACTGGATGCGCTCGTGGGCGTACTGCGTGGCCTTCGACACCGCCGTCTGCGCGTTGCCGACATAGGCAGCAGCCACGGCGCAGCGCTCCAGTTCGAGATGCTTGGTGATGATTTCCCAGCCCTGGCCTTCCTCGCCCAGCAGGGCCTCGGCAGGGACGCGCACTTCGTCGAGGAAGATCTCGGTGGTGCCGGTGGCGTGGCGCGACAGCGTCGGCAGCTTGTTGATGACCAGCCCCGGCGTGGAGTTGGGGATCAGCAACACCGAGAGGCCGCCGTGCTTGTTGTCGGCATCGGTGCGCACCAGCATGGCGATGACCGTGTCCTTCGCCGCCGCGCCGCTGCACCACAGCTTCTGGCCGGAGACGATCCAGTCGCCGTTCTCGGCGCGGCGGGCGCGGGTCTTGGTGTTGGAGGCGTCGGAGCCGGCGTCGGGCTCGGAGATCGACACAGAAAAGCGGATCCTGCCGTCGATGAACGGCTGGATGTACTTTTCCTTCTGCGCAGCGGTGCCGTACTTGGCAATGTTCATCGCCGTGAAGGTCGGCACCAGCACCGCGGCCGCGAAGTCGAAGCCGAATTTGCCGAGACCCTCGGCCATCAGCGTGTAGTCGAAGATGTCGCCGCCCGCGCCACCCTCTTCCTCGCTGAACAGCAGACCCAGCCAGCCCTGTTTGGCGATCTTGTCGTAAGCCTCGTAAGGATAGTCGCGATTCTGGTCGCACTTGCGCACGTATTCGACCGTGACCTCGTTGTCCATGAAGCGGTTCACGGTGTCGAGCCAGAGGGCCTGGGATTCGTTCAGGAAGTTGGGTTGCACTTCGTCTCTCCGTTGTTGGGTTGCGCCGGCTTGCATTAGTGCGGCGCGTGTTGGAAGAGTAGAGTCGTGCCACCGCGAGGCCAACTGGCCATTTCTGAAGCGGCGCTTCGGTGCGATCGAAATGAAAAAGGGCAGGCACGAATGCCCGCCCTGGCGGCGATCCGGAAAAAGCCGTCAGTCCTGTGCCTGCGCGGGCGTCTGTTCGCCGGGACGGTCGAGCAGTTGCTTCATCAGCGCGGCGGCGACGGGACTCAGCGCGCGGCCGCGTGGCGTGGCAATGTGGATGGTGCGTACGGCCCACGGTTCGTCCAGCGGAATGCAGCTCACGTCGCCGAACAGTTGATGACTTACCAGGCATTCAGGCTGCACCGTCACGCCGAGTCCTGCCTGCACGAGGCTGATCGCCGTGCCGGCGCTGCGGACACTGAACGCCGGCGCGAACTCCTTCCCAAGCCGCTTTGCGGCGACCCGAAAGGCACCGAGCATCGCGTCGACAGGAATCACGCGCTCGGGCAGCAGGTCGTCGAACGTGACGGTCTCGTGCGCGCCCAGCGCATGGGATCGGGGCACCACGGCCACCAACCGGTCGCGACGGTACGGCGTGACATCCACGCCGCCGAGTTCCAGCTCGTGGGCCATGGCGAACACGCCAATGTCGGCATCGCTGCGGGACACCGCTTCCAGGATCTGGGCGTTCTCCAGCTCGCGCACGGCCAGCTCCACCATCGGGAAATCGCGGGCAAAGTCGCCCAGCTCCCGGGCCAGGAACGGGGCGATGATCGAGCGCGCCGAGGCCACCACGACCTTGCCGCGCATCCCTTCGGTGAAAGCCGATATCTCGGAGCCCATGTCCTCCACGTTCTCGAAGATGCGGCGCGCGTAGTGGACCAGCACAGCGCCGGCAGGACTGGGCACCACGCCCTTCGGGCCGCGTTCGAGCAGCTTGACGCCCGCGATGTCCTCAAGGTCCTGAATGCGCTTGGTCGCCGTCGAGGCGGCGATGTTTTCCCGCAGTGCAGCACGCTGAATCTGCTGCTCTTCGACAGCGGACAGGAATAGGCGCAGCGTGAACAGGTCGATCTGGCGGATCAGGTGCAGGCGGTTGAAAGTGCCCATTTTTGTGCCAAATTGTCGGGGGTTGGGAACCGTGTGATGAAGTCGATATTACGCCTCGCCGCGGCGCGCCGTGCGGCATTCACCAGCCTCGGTCCGATTTCGTTTGCGATGCGGGTGCGTCCCATCCGCGCCTCCTGTCCGATGCATGGGAGCGCCGGCGGCGGGCGGGAACACTAACCGGCACGGCGATCGAGACCGGTTCCCGGTGCCATTCGCGCCGCGTCACGCGGAAGCCGGCGGCGCTGACCTGTGAGACGCCCTCTGCCATGCCACGCCTCGGCGCCAGCCAGGCGGGGGGAGGCGCCATGAGGCCAAAGCGTAGGGCGCATGACCGGACAGGCCAACTGGCCTTTTCCGAAGCGACGGTTCGTTGCGGTCGAAGCGGCTTTGGGCCGGCGCTCGCCGAACGTCGTGCAGCCCGAAGCCGAGGTGCTCTGCCTGGTTCCGTTCGGGTCGATGGAATGGTCGCCTCCCGCCCTCGGCGGAACACATACCGTGGCTTGCAGCGCAAGCCTCCTACAAGCTGAGGGTGAATGCGCCACATCGTCGCAATTTGCCAAGGCGGATCCACATGGAACCGACCACAGTAGTAGCCATCGACCTGGCCGAGTACATCTTTCAGGTTCCTTTTGTCGAGCCGGAGACTGGTGCCATCCGCGGCAAGCCAATCCGCATAGGACTCTTTCCGCTTAAACGAAAGCGGGCTTGTCGCCGTCGGTATTGGGCTTGTTCACACCCACGTTCGCACGCACCAGCCGGTCGGGGTTCACCACCAGTTCGGCCACCAGCGCGGCTACGCTCTTGCGCGAGACTTCGGTGCCCTTGAAGGGCTCGTCCCGGCGGGTGATCTCGTAGTCCACTTCGTCCTCATCCTGCAGCCAGGCGGCGCGCAGAATCGTGTAGTCGGCGTCGGATGCCTCGATCAGATCCGCCGACTTGCGGTAAGGCGGCAGGTACTGCCCGATCTCATTGCGGTTCCACTCGCCGAATTTCCCCGGCACCTCGTCATAAATGCCGAGCGAGTTCACGAAGATCAGGCGCTTGACGCCCTTGGTCTTCATCGCCGTGAGGATGTGCGCGGTTTGCTTGTCCACGTCGCCCGCCAGATTGGCATAGACCACATCCTGCCCCTCCATAAGCTCGGGCAGCAGCTTCTTGTCCATCACGTCGCCGATGGTGATCCTGGCGTTGGCTGGTTCGGTGCTGGCCAGCTTCTTGGGATCGCGCACGAGCAGGGTCTGCTCGACATCCTGGCGCTCACCCAGCATCTGTATGGCCCGGCGGGCAATCTGTCCGCTGGCGCCCAGAATCAGTACCTTGGTGGTGGTTTTGGTCATTGTGTTGTTCTCCAAATGGATCGGCCCCACCGTTTCTGGCCGGGCCGGTGGCGGATTTGGTTCTGAGCCTGGCCTTACAGGTTCTCTTGATAGAAGGGAATCAGCTTGGCCAGCGCCTGGCCGACCGGCTCCGGCTGGTCGTACAGCTCGTAGTGCGACCAGCCTTCGACGACCACCAGTTCCTTCTTCTTCGAGGCCGCGCGGCCGATGACTTCGCAGCCGTCGCGGTAGGCGCCAAAGGCCCCCACCTGATCGCCCACCACCACCATCAGGGGCTGCGTCAGCAAGGTCTCACACAGGTGGAAGGCATCCCAGCCGATGGCGGCGGCCTGGTGCGAGAACAGCGCGCGGTTCAGGCCATTGGGGGCACGGCCGCGGTCGGTGCGGTAGTAGTCGGTGGCGCCCAATACGTCGATTTCCTTGATGCCTGCTTCCTTGGCCGCCTCGGGCGATGGTGGCAGCAGGTCATCCACGCGCAGCGCGGCACCCCGGGCTTCGGCCGTGCGCTGCTTGGCCATTGCCTCCAGCGCGCCGATCGGATCGAAGCCGCTGAAGCCTTCGCGCATCAGGCGACCATAGTTGGCGCCGGTGATAGTGCCCACCGCCTTGATGCGGCGCTCGGTCATGGCCGCGTTGATGGCGTAGCCGCCCCCGCCGCAGATGCCCAGCACGCCAATGCGTTCTTCATCCACAGAGGGCAGCGTTACGAGGTAGTCGCACACCACGCGGAAGTCCTCGACGCGCAGCGTCGGGTCTTCGGTGAAGCGTGGCTCACCGCCGCTGGCGCCCTGGAAGCTGGCGTCGAAGGCGATGACGACAAAGCCTGCCTTGGCCAGCGCCTCGCCGTAGACATTGCCTGAAGTCTGCTCTTTGCAGCTTCCGATGGGGTGGGCGCTGATGATGGCAGGGTACTTCTTGTTGTCGTTGAAGTTCGGCGGGAAGTACAGGTCCGCCGCGATGTCCCAGTACGTGTGTTTGATCTTGACACTTTGCATGATGTGCTCCTTATGGCTGCTGAATGGAAATGGCAGGGCCACATTCCTTTAACGGGATGGCAGCCGACCACCGATGGATGCACTGTAGGCTGAATATTTGATCCATCATAGGTATCAATCTGCGCTACAGTAGTATCTTTAAATTGACAATGATTGCCACATGGACCCGTCACTGCTTCCTTCCCTGGCCTGGTTCGCCCATGTGGCCCACCACCGCAGCTTCACCAAGGCGGCGGCGGAGATGGGAGTTTCCCGAGCCAATCTGTCGCAGAACGTGAAGGCGCTGGAACGCCGCTTGAACGTCAAGCTGCTGTACCGCACGACGCGGGACATGTCGCTGACCGAAGAAGGCCAGCGGCTCTATGACGTGTGGTACCCGGCGCTCACGGCGGTGGAGCGCGCCGTGCATGAGATGCACGATGGGCGCGACGAGCCTTCAGGCTTGGTGCGTGTCAATACCTCGCGGGTGGCCGCCAGGACACTGGTGGAGCCGCATCTGGAGGAGTTTGGCGCGCGCTACCCCAAGCTGCAATTTGAACTGGTCATGGACGATGCGTTGGCCAACATCGTGGCCGACGGGTGCGACGCGGGCATCCGCGTGGGCGAGAGCCTGGCCGAGCACATGGTGGCGGTGCCGATCACGCCGGCGCTGGAGATGGCGGTGGTGGGCACGCCTGCGTACTTCCAGCGCCATGGGCAACCCGCCACCCCCGCCGATCTGGCGCAGCACAATTGCCTGCGGTTCCGATTGCCGGGCGGCGCGATCCTGCCGTGGGAATTTACCTCGCCCGAGGCTGGCGGGCACACCTTCACCGTGGAGCCGCAGGGCCGCATCATTACCAACGACGACGATGGAATGACCCGTGCCGCTTTACAAGGCGCAGGCCTCATGCAGCATATCGACATTGCCGTGCAGCAGCACCTGGAATCCGGCGCGCTGGTGCGCGTGCTGCAACCCTGGTGCAAGCCTTTCGCGGGCTTTTATATCTATGCCCCGACCCGAGCGCAAATGCCCGCCAAGGTGCGGGCATTGATTGATTTTCTGGTCGAGAAGCGCGAGGCCATGGCGCCCCTGCGGCAGCCGTCTTCCAGGAAGAAGCGGGGGTCCTGAGCAGCCTTCTCATGCGCCATTGTCAATTTGAACTGAATACTGTTGTGTAGTTTGGAAATCTTGCCGCGCTGGCGCTCCGGCCTCAGCTTGGAAGTCTTGCGACTTTGACTTCCAGGCGCCCGCCTCGCGCCAAGCCTTCTACATGACTTCTGAACACACCACCCTGTTTCACCCCATCGCCTTCCGTAACGGCCTGACGCTGCGCAACCGCGTGGTGATGGCGCCCATGACCACCTGGTCGGCCAATCCCGATGGAAGCATCTCGGATGCGGAGTTGGACTACTACCGCCGCCGCGTCCAGGGCGTGGGCATGGTCATCACGGGCTGCACGCATGTAACGGAGAACGGCATTGGCTTCACCGATGAGTTCGCCGCCTATGACGACCGTTTCATTCCCAGCCTGCGCCGATTGGCCGACGCCGCCAAGAGCGGCGGCGCTCCGGCGGTTCTGCAAATCTTCCACGCAGGCAACAAGGCCGTGGTGGACGCGGTGCCTGAAGGCGAGTTGGTGAGCGCCAGCGCCGTCAATGCGCTGGGAGGTCCTTTCAACCGGGGCGACGTGACGCCGCGGGCTTTATCGCAAGACGAGATCCTGGCGATGGTGCACGCCTTCGGCGAGGCGACGCGCCGGGCCATTGGGGCAGGTTTCGACGGCGTGGAACTACACGGCGCGCACGGCTTCCTGCTGCAGAACTTCTTCTCGCCACGCTACAACCAGCGCGATGACGAATGGGGCGGCTCGCAAGATAACCGCATGCGCTTTGCGCTGGCCGTGGTGCGGGAGGCCAAGCGGGTGATTGCGGCGCATGCCAAACGGCCGTTTTTGCTGGGCTATCGCATCTCGCCCGAGGAGCGCGAGGATGGCGGTTACCGCGTGCCGGACATCTGCGCTCTGGGGGATGGACTGATCGCCGAAGGCATTGACTACCTGCATGTCTCGCTCAACGACGTTCTCGGTGCGCGCCCGCTGGGGACCGACACCCGCCTCACCGTGGAGCAAGTGATTACGCATGTAGCCAACCGCGTGCCAGTACTGGCGGCAGGCATGCTTCGCACGCCGGAGCAGGCCCAGGCAGCCCTGGATTTGGGCTTGTCGCTGGTGGCCGTGGGCAAGGGGCTGGTGATGAATCCCGACTGGGTGGGGCTGGCCGAGTCGGGCTGCGGTGCGCAAATTCGCCAGGAACTGGATCCGGCTGAGCGCGCCGAGTGGTCAATTCCCGATGGTCTTTGGCGGGCGGTCGAAGCGGCGCCGGGGTGGATTCCGGTGCGCCAAGCAGAAACCGTTGCTTGCGCTTTAGGGTGAATCCGCGCGGGGATAGGTGGCCTACATGCGCACATCAGGCCGTGAAGCCGATCTCACCGCGCTATGGGCGAGCCGCAACAACCTACTGGGCGCGCGTGGTGGCTTCGCCGGCATCCATCGTGCCGGAATGGTAGCCGCGCTGCGGCACTACGGCCATGACGGGCTCGCGATCGTCGTCTCGGAGCGCGGCCACTACTCGTTGCGAAAAGCGGCCGATGTCCTTGGCATCGGGCGCGACAATCTTGTACCGGTCGCGGTCGATGCGGACGGGCGCATGCGCATCGACCTGCTGCGCGACACCCTGCGTGACCTGCAGCGGCGCAACATCCGGCCGATGGCAATCGTCGGCATAGCGGGGACGACGGAGACGGGCGCGGTCGATCCGCTCGACGCGATCGCGGATGTGGCCCAGGAGGCCGGCTGCCATTTCCACGTGGATGCCGCTTGGGGCGGCGCAACGCTCCTGTCGGAGCGCGAACGCTGGCGCTTCGCGGGCATCGAGCGTGCCGATTCCGTCGTCATCGATGCGCACAAGCAGTTCTACGTGCCGATGGGCGCCGGCATGGTGCTGTTCCGGAGCCCGGCGTGGACGCAGGAAATCATCCAGCATGCAAACTATATTGTGCGCAAGGGCTCGGTGGACCTGGGGCGCCATACGCTCGAGGGATCGCGGGGCGCTGCGGCAGTCATGCTCTACGCAAACCTGCACCTGCTCGGTCGCAAGGGGTTGGCGCAGTTGATCGATCGCAGCATCGATAACGCCCGCTAACATCCTCGACGAACAGCGCGCGCTGGCGGCGGCCAGCCCATGCATGGCGCCGCTGATGGCGCTGGTGGCGGTGCCGGACGCAGCATGAAGCATTTGCAGCTGGCGGGCGCCATTCGGCGCAAGACCGTGTCTCGCTGGTAACGGACCACCAACGGCGCGCGGGCCCGAGTGGCAGGCGCAGGCCGAGGTACTCGCCAGCGAGTCGGCGCACTGGCTGCGGCATACAGCCGGCTCGCACATCGGCGACCGCCCGGTGGACTTGCGCCATGTGCGCGACAACTTCGGTCACGCCTCCATCGCCACGACCAGCATCTGCCTGCACACCGAAGTCGATGTGAAACATGAGGCAACCCAGGAGCGGCATCGGATTGGCTGAACGCACAAGGCGTAGGGCCCGCCAGCTTTGTCTCGACGACGGCAAGCCAGCCGGAAGCCCGCATTTTTAATTTCACGATGGTGAAATTTTCATCCGAGTCTGCGATCACATCAACGCGACGGGACATCGCGGACGGCGCCCTCGCCTGCGAGCTTCGTGGTCGGCTGGCTTTTTCTCTTGGCGATTAATACTTCCGCGGCGCCCCGCAGGCGAAGCCCAATCCAACGTGTCGGTTGCGCCACGATGATTCGACGGATATTCCACTACCCCACTACCTGAACGCGTGGCCGAGCGGCGTCCTGCAGGATCATGTCCGCCGCCTTCTCGCCGATCCTGATCGTTGATGCATTGGTGGGACCCGAAATCGGTGCCGGCACGATCGACGCGTCGACGACCGCTTGCGAATCGCTGTCCGGACCCATCCGCGCGGTGCCATTGCGATGATTCACGGTGCCCCCGCGCTGCTGCGCAACGTCAAGGATCTCGTCGTCGGTGCGGATATCGTTCCCGGGGAACACCTCGTCGACGTTGTGCGCGGCGAACGGGCGCGCCTGAAGCACCGCGCGTGCCATCTTGACGACGGCTACGATCGCTCGCTGATCCGATTCGGTAGCCAGATTGCTAGGCGCTCACTATCACGAAGAAATTCACTCGCATCACCGCCCGCCATGGCGCGAACATCCACGCTATCGAGTCAGTGACTTGCCCTGCCACTCACCGGGGTCTGGTATCGACTTGGAAAGAATGCTGCGGCATTGTGAAATCCGATCCTTCCGGCTCGCCCCGCTCTTACGAAAGATCCTCGAGCAGTGTTTTTGCCTGACGCGCATCCACGGTATCAAATCCTTCCGTGAAGGAATTGTAAGTCTCGGTCAGAATTTTCCGTGCTGCCTCGTTTTTGCCTTGGCGGTGCCAAAGCCGCGCAAGACTCAGTACCCCTTGCAACTCGATGGACTTGGCCCCTTGGTGACGGGCGAGCGTGATCGCAGTCTGGAAACATACCTGCGCGTCGTCGGCCTTGACGGACGCATTGCGATTCTCACTTGGCAACTGCAGCGTCAACTCTCCCTGGAGGCGATTCAGCGTCGCTTCATCGAAGCACTCGCCCGTGTTGCTCACCAGCACCAGCGTGTCACCCAGCACGCGCAGCCCGGCTTCAAGCTGCCCGGCCCGTCCATAGGCATCGGCGAGCAGTCCCAAGAGGGATGGTCGTCCCAGTGCGGCCCCGGTCGCTTCGTGGGCGCGAAGTCCCTGGTGTATCAGTGCGATTCCCTCCTCGCTGTTACCTTGCCTGGCGAGCGCCCAGCCGCGCAGGATCGTTGCCCACGCAAGGTAATGCGGGAACCCCTGTTCGCTCGAAAGTGCGAGCGCGGCATTTGCGTACTCCAGCGCCGGCTCCAGCTCGCACCGGCGCTGATGCAGTTCGGCCGCGAAGATCAGGCTCAGGGCAAGGGCGAACGGATCGGAAGCCTTCCTGGCCAGCGCCAGTGCCTCTTCGCAGCGGTTTAGGGACTGATCCGGCAAGCCCAGGTACCAGAGGATCCAACTCAGGGTGCTCCGCATGTGGACAGCTGGATTTCGCGCATAGCGTAGAAAATGACCGTATGACTGGCGGTCGGGGCGGTGCAATGCCAGTGCCTGCTCCATATGAGAACGGGCCTGGCTGATCTGGCCCAGCCGGAACACGGTCGCGCCGAGCACACGATGCGCCTCGGCGAGCTGTTCCGGGTCTTGCGCGTCCTGCGCGAGGCAGAGCAGCCGTTCCGCCACGGCTTGCGCCGTTCTGAGTTGGGAGCGCAACAAATAAAATGACCATAGGCCAAGTTGTGCGGAGAAGCATTGCGGGGTGTCGCCGCCCTGTTCGCTCAACGCCGACGCCCGTGTGTAGGTCGCCTCCACCTCCGGCGCCCCATAGCCTCGCGCGGCCATCCATGCCGGACCGAGGACCAGCAGCAGCGAGAGTTCCTCGCGCAGGCGTTCCGGGGTCTCGGGCAGCGTCTTGAGCAATTCAAGGGCCGCACTGAGATGCCCGATCGCCTCGAGCTGAGCGGAACGCTGCAAGGCTTGCTTTCCAGCCAGCTGCAGGTATTCGACCGCCTTCGGAACATTGCCGCTCTGGCTGTAGTGGTGCGCGAGCTCGCTGCAATACTCCTTCAGCCTCTCCGGAAACAATGCCTCGATGGCCTGGGCCGTGCGCTCGTGCAGGATGCTACGCTGCCCCGACAGCAGGGAATTGCCCGCCACCTCCTGCGTGAGCGCGTGCTTGAACGCGTACTCCACCTCGGGAAAGGCGGGACGCTCATAGATGAAATCCCCTGCCTGGAGGTCTGCCAACAGTGGGTGCAGCGTATCGTCGGGCTGTCCCGTGACATGACGGACCAGGCTCGCCGGGAAGTCTGTGCCGATCACCGCCAGCGTCTGCAGCAGTTCCTTCTGCGGCACCGGCAAGCGGTCGATACGGGCCGCGAGCACGCCCTGTACGGTCGTGGGAATATGCAGGGCGAGCGGCGGCTTCTCGATCCGGTAGCCGCCAGGCTGGCCAAGCAATGCGTTCTCCTCGGCCAGGGTCTGGACCACTTCCTCCATGAAGAACGGGTTCCCCTCGGTCTTGGACATGATCAGCTGCTTTAGCGGCACCAGGGAGGCATCGTCGCCCAGCAGGGCCGACAGCAGACCTTCGGCTTCGGCCTGGCCGAGCGGTTCCAGCTGCAACTGGGTATAGCAGGAGAAGCGGTCCCAGTCATGCCGATACTCGGGACGATAGTTGACGAGCAGAAGGATCCGGGCGCCCGGCACAGCGTCGATGAGAACATTGAGGAACGCTTCCGTTTCACTGTCGAGCCATTGCAGGTCTTCGAACAGCACCATCAGCGTCTGATTCTGGCTCTCGCGCACCAGCAGCCGGACCATCGCCTCAAACGTGCGCTGGCGCCGGATGGCCGGGTCCATCGTGGGCAGCGCCGAACCGGGTTCGATAAAGCCGAGCAGGTACAGCAGGTAAGGCAAATGCACCTCGAGGGTGCGATCCAGGATCAGCAGCCGACCGGTCGCCTTCTCGCGATAGCGGCGTTCGTCATCCTGCGCCGTGATCTGGAAATAGTTCCGCAGCAGGTCGATCAGCGGCAAGTAGGGGAATGCCGTGCCATGCGACACCGAGAAGGTTTCAAGCACCATGCAGCCTTGCTGCGCGCGAGCCTTGAACTCGTGGAACAGGCGCGATTTGCCAACGCCCGCCTCGCCCACCACGCCGACGATCTGCCCATGCCCGCCCCTAGCCAGGGTCAGCGCCTCCCCGAGGCGCTCGAGTTCGGCCTCGCGGCCGACAAATCGGGCCAGGCCCCGGTGCGCGCCCACCTGCAAGCGCGTGCGGAGTGCCCCCAGGCCGAGCACCTCATACACTGCGAGCGGTTCGCGCAGCCCCTTGATCTGCGTTCTTCCCAAGGGCTTGAATTCGAAGTACCCCTCGGCCAGCCGATGGGTCGATTCGCTGACCAGGATAGAGGACGGCGTCGCGACGCCCTCCATGCGGGCGGCGATGTGGATCGTGTGGCCGACCGGATCATAGTCGGTGCGCAAGTCGTCCTTGCGGATCGAACGGACCACCACTTCCCCGGTATGCACGCCGACCCGGATCTGCAGCGGGATGCCCTGCTCCAGGCGCACCTTGTCACTGTGCGCACGCATGGCTTGTTGCATCCGCAGGGCCGCAAAGAGGGCGCGCAGCGCATGGTCCTCGTGGGCGATCGGTGCGCCGAACAGCGCCAGGATGCCGTCGCCGAGCGACTTGGCCACGTAGCCCTCGTAGTGATGCACGGCTTCCATCATCAGCGCGACCACCGGGTCGATCAGGTTGCGGGCTTCCTCGGGATCCAGGTCCTGGATCAACGCCGTCGAGCCGGCCATGTCCGCAAATAGCGCCGTGATGGTCTTGCGCTCGCCGGCGGCGTCCGCGCCCTTTACCTCCATGGCGGCCCGCTCGGCACGGATCCGGTCGGCCAGGTGCGGTGGCGTGTAGAGGATTGGCGCAGGTAGCGGACGCGGCGGCGAGGCGGAAGCCGGGTTCGCCAGCAGCACGCCGCACGCCCCGCAGAATTTCGCGGCGGGGCTGGACGCGTGGCCGCATTGCGCGCAGATCAGTGCAAGCCTTTGCCCACACTCCTCACAGAACCTGGTGCCTGCGGGGTTCTCGAACTGGCAATTAGTGCAGCGCATCTCGTCACCTGACTGCCTTTGGCCGCCACGAACTCATTAGAGGCGCAATCCCTGCGCTTGGCAAGACTGCCGCAGTGCAGCATTTGGCACTGCCCTCCGCCAATGCCTAGTCAAACCAGTTCGCATGGGAGAATGCCGGCGCGATGGAGCGGCTCGTGCGCATGGTGCCGGGATCGGTCAACCATGAATGGCAGGACTATCATTTCCCGCGCCACACCCCGCAAGGCAAGCAGATCGGTGGTGGTCCCGTGATACGCACGATCCGCGAAGCCATCTCCGTGGTTTGCACAAAGCAGGGCCTGCTCATGCTGACCAAACGGGCCGCCAGCTACTACGCGACCCCTCAGATGGCCTTTGTCGAGATCGACCTTCCAGCCATGCCCTCGGCCTTGGTACGGCGTGTGGACGACCACCGGCCGATCCTGCAAGAGATGGACGCGCTGCTCCTGCGCATTGCCTGCCGATACGACGTAGCGCCCGCGTGAGCAGGCTTCAGGATAACCCGGACACCGCAGGCGCCTCTACAGTTTAAACCACCGTTCTGCTCATTGCTTTGTGACGCGCAAGTAGCAGTAGCGACGAGATAGCGGCCGTCTGTATCTCCGGAAAAGCCGATGAACCGCCTTTCAGCTTGGGAGGGCGGAAGATCCGGACTCGCCGTTTTTGGGACTACCTGAATATCCTTGGGGTCGGAGCTTCCCCCCGGCAGCGGACAATTTCCGACCCCAAGCCCCCATCACCTTTTCCGTTGGATTAGCGGCAATATCAAGGAAAGGCAACCGTCGAGATGGGCCTTAACGCTGCCAACCGGCAGCGGCGGTTGAACGCCGAGCGCGATCTGACGCAACGGCTCCGCAACTGCCATCGAAAGTAGTAGCTCTGCCAGCATGACTGCGTCGGGCACATGTACTAGCCGCCTGTCGTGTTGCACCGCAAGCCAGTCCGCGAGCATCCTCCGACCGCGCTCGACACCATTGCGTTGATATTGGATGAGTAGCGAGTCCTTTCCAGGAAACTCAGTAGTCAGCAAGCGGAACATCCTCACCGCAGAGTCCGACAACACGTGCGCACAAATGCTCTCCAGGATGTCTCGCAGCACTCGAGGTACGTCCTGCACCGAGTCCGGTCGGATGAATAGTGCTGGCGCGTACAAGTCTGTCCACTCGCGCACAGCCAGTCCAATCAACTCATCGCGATTTGCGCCGAATCGGTAGGCGGTCTTCTTCGCCACGCCTGCATGCGCAGCTATCGCTTCCATCGTCGTCGATTCGTACCCGACGTCCAACAATAGCTGCATCGCGCTTCGAACCACAAGCTGCCGAATTTCCTCGTCTCGTTGCGCAGGCCGACCTCGCCCGCGTCGCGCTTCGACGGTCATCTTTACCCCTCAAAAAACGATAGCCGAGAGTATGCATCACAGTTGGAAACGGTGAACGTTTCTTATATACTCACCCTACCCTGTCTATGGAGTACACACATGGATTCGAAACGAAGCGCTACCCCTTGGCTCGATCATTCTGCACTTCTTGACCCGTCGCCGATGATGATTGAAACAGGTGTTCAACGTTTAGAGAGCGGTGCACTAATGGTTGCCGTGCGAACAGATTTACACGGCTGCAAAGGGCGTATGTTCGACTGGTGGTTCAAGTTCTTCGAGACGACCCAACACATTAAATGGTGGCATCCGGTTGACCACGTCGAACACCGTGGGTGGGACGACAAGTGGCGCAAGGGCGAAAACTATTACGGCGCGAGCATTCACGCGGTTGAATCGCTCGCAGAGATTCCTCCGGTGTCCGCGAAGCTGAAGTTCCATGATCCCGCAACCATCTTTAACCAAATAACATTGAAGCAAGCACTGAGCGACGCGCACGTATCGGCGGTGGTTGCGGCCAGAATTGGCTTTGGCGAGCACGTGCAGCTTGATGATTCGGGTGACCCTCTCAATGGTCAAATGCTTCATGTTGCTCGCGACACCGATTGGGGATGCGTATTGCGCAGTCGTTTCGTGTTGGGCCTTGACGACCAATCCACGGGCAGTGGCCCGACGGACGCCATGGGCCTTGCGCTAATGCGTCATTGCTATACGGAGTTCACCTTTCTTTCGCGCTTTCTGCCATCGCTCTATTTTGGGGAGCGTGCCAACGGAGAAGTGGTGCCTTTGCCGTGGTAGCCTGAAAAGGTACGCGAGATTGTCGATCTCCCTGTCCATCGCGGCACGCATGTCCTGCCCGACGCACAGCACTCGTCCGATCGAGAGCTGCGGGTTGGCGCCGGGATCATCAGCATAGCTATCACGATAATCTCCGAGACAAGCCTCGGGTGCGATGCGTCGTATGGATATCTTCATCCAGGTGTCGCGTTTTTCCTCGCTAGTTGGTTCCCATCGTATCGCCGTGCTCGTGTCATGAGTCTGTTCTTTCTCGGGGCAGCTCTCTTTGGCGTGATAGGTGGCCCCTTTCTGGCTGGATCTTGATTCACTTCCATAAGATCAGCGGTCTCTATGGGTGGCAGTGGCTATTTCTGCTCGAAGCGGTCCCCACGTCGTACTCGGATTCATGACTTTCTTGTACTCGCGAACTCGCCCAACGAGGCGAAATTGCTTTCGCAGAGGGAGATGGAGATCGTGGCAGGCATATTAGCCACCGACGCCGCCGAAAGCGGACATAGCACCTTCCGCCTTGTGGATTGACTAAAGGATGTGAGGGTGTTGTTGCTGGCAATTTTTTTTCGATTTCGTCATTCTCCTCTGCATCTATGCAATCAGTTTCTGGATAGCGACGCTCATTCGAAATTCCGGCTTACAGGATACCTATCCTTTTCAATAACGGAATCATCGGCGTTGTGATGCACCTTACTGGTCGTGCGGCAGTGGCAATGAGGGCGTTCTGAGCAATTCTCCTCATTGGAGCCCGCCCTCGCGTTCACCTTGTCCGCAAAGCGGGTTAATCGTTAAGCAACAAGCGGGATGACGTGGCTTCCAGCCAATCTGCGTCAACCTGTGGAGCAGGTCATATCAATACTATGACTATGGCTTCTTTAAGCCTCAACGACGACGTAGATCGTCAGCGAAATATAAATATCAACAAGGAGGAGAAGACGATGAGTTATCGAAGACTGGCTGCAGCATTGTTTGCCACAGCCCCCATGCTTGCCTGGTCCCAGTCCGTCACAATATATGGCGTGATCGACACTGGTGTCGAATATGTGAATAACGTCGGTCCAGCCGGTGATAGTCTGGTGCGCATGCCTGCACTCACTGCAATGGTGCCTTCGCGGTGGGGTCTACGAGGTTCCGAGGATTTGGGTGGCGGTCTGAAGAGCATCTTTGTCCTCGAGTCGGGTTTTGCTCCGGATTCTGGTACCGCTAATCAAGGTGGGCGACTCTTCGGCAGGCAGGCGCTGGTGGGATTATCCGGGCAGTGGGGACAACTATCGCTCGGAAGACAATACACGATGATGTTCTGGGCGAACCTGGATTCTGACATTCTTGGCCCCAATATCTATGGCACCGGCGCGCTGGACAGCTACATTCCCAATACTCGTGCGGACAACGCATTGGCATACAAGGGAAAATTTGGGGGACTGACCGTCGGTGCAACCTACAGCTTCGGCCGTGACACAGTCAATGCTGGTCCAAGCCCGGCCGGCACGAACTGCGCGGGTGAGGCTGCTGCCAGCAAGTCGGCTTGCCGCGAGTGGTCGACTCTGATTCAGTACGAGTCCAGTTGGTGGGGCGTCGCTGCCAGCTATGATTCTCTGCGCGGTGGTCCCGGGGCATTTGCCGGCCTTACTAGCAAGAATTTGACTGACGACCGCCTCCTGGTCAGCGGATATGTCCTTCTATCGCAAGCCAAGCTCGGGGTGGGGGTGATTCGCCGCGACAATGACGGCAGCACTACGCCACGCAGTGAACTATGGTATGCCGGCGCCGCCTACGATGTCACACCGGCACTCACGCTGGCGGGGCAGGTCTACTATCTCAAGTTCCACAACAGTGGTGACAAGGCAATCCTGTACGCGTTGCGTGGGTCCTACGCGCTTTCCAAGCGCTCTTCTGTTTATGTCACAGTAGGCCATATTAAAAATGAAGGGCAGCTTGCCACGTCTGTCAGCACCGGTGCACCAAACTCCAGCCCTAAGCCGGGTGGGTCCCAGTTTGGCAGCATGGTCGGAATCAAACATATCTTCTAACGTAAATGTTTGATATGAAAAATTATCCTAAATGCGTAACGGTAAGGGCCTTACCCAAAGGGCTGTTCCACTTCCTTGCAGCCGGAAGTGGAACAAAAGGGAAAAGGACTCAAGGGAAATGGAAGGGCCTAACGGTAGGGCGAACTTCAAAGGGGATATATCAGCCTCCAGGTACTTTCTTTTAGGTAGACATCCGCGAGCGATGCCAATTTCCCCCGGAGATATTGACTCATCCATCTGAAATTTGATCCGGTCTGAAGACGATGTCAACGACCGTGGCCGACCGTCTCGGTCGTTGGGAGATGCCAGGCCGAATGTCCGCGTCGGCCGAAAAAGCCAACGTCCAACCACGGGGTGGACGGCCGCACCAATGGCGGACACGCGATCCGCCAGCAAGCAGACAACCCCGTGCGTCGTGGAAGTAACTTCGCTGCTCGATCAAGGACTCCGGACGTCTCTCAAGACAGCTTCTCCCGTGCGAGGATTCGTCAGAGTGACATTCTCGAGCGCCTTGATTCGCCACTCGTCAACCTGTCGCGTCAGCACGGCAAGGATCAGCGTGTCGACAGCGTGCGGGCCCGCCGGATGAGCCGCACCGACCGTAAGGCGGCTCCAGAAGTGAATGACCGCCGCATCGTTGCCGATGGGGATCACGTCAATCAGCTCGTTATCCAGCGTGGAATCGCCGTAGATAGTTGCGTGGATGGGCGCATGCAGCTTGACAATCGCCTCGACGCCCCGCACGTAGTGCCCGAACCGGTTCACAAATGTCGCATTCTCATGGAACAATGCGCCGAGGGACTGCATGTCGTGGCTGTTCCAAGCGGTCTGAAACGCGTGGAGCACGTCTTCGGGTTGACTCATTTGATTCATGGTGGATTCTCGCGAGAGTTGACGTTGCGACGCCCGACGTCCACACCGAACGGTTGTTGTCGAGCGGTCAAAGCGAATTCTGCCTTACCATGGAATGTCGGCTCATGGCCGGCTTGCGACGGCCGCGATTGAGGGGCGGTCGGCCGTAGCCGCAACCCACAACGGCCTTTCGCCGTTCCCGTTAGCGGACGGCCACGGCGGCCCCGTCCGAGTTCCACCGGTCTCGTAATGAGAGTACAAGCTGAAATAGTTCACGCGTGACAGGTGGATGGCGGCTGCAACCCGTATTACGTGGTGCGATCAATTCCACGCGGTGCGGGCCGCGCCCTGCGCTCGGCAGGATGCGTGGATATCGGTGGAGGCGTGGAGCCGATTGTCCGCATTGATTGCTATTTTCCCGCGATGGCTAGATCGGCCCGCAGATCAGGTGATCCGCGCCTTGACGCTCCAGTTGCCGCGCCTGGTCGCCTGTCACAATTCGTACCAAGGCTCGGAGTCACGCAATGTGAGCACAGCCAATCGCATCTCTAGCGGCATGTAGAATTCATCGTCCGGCCAGCATTGATGCCAGCCGCCGACGACGACATCCACATCGCCTCGGTAGATTGGGGAACGCGCCGCGTAGGCGTCGAAGTAACCTACGGCTTCCGGCTCGGACGCAGCCTTTTCATATTCGTGCCGTTCCAGCCCGAGATTTTTCAGCCAAGCAGCGACACATTCTCCGCCATAGAGGCAGACCGCCTCAAATGGCGGGAAAGACTTGCCTTCGGCGGCATGAAGTCGAAGTCCGTCGCATTGCAGGTCTGAAATGGGAACGTCGGCTTCAAAGAAGCGGTAGCCGGTGTCGCCGCGTGCCGACTCGACTTCGGCAAAACCGATGGTGGACGAACGTACGCGGAGACCCGCCCTTTCGAGCAGGCCAGTGTCTATTGGCATGATGTGCCTGATCGAACGCAACTCCGTTGCTTCCGGCGGTACCGCATTCGGCCGGTCCGCACGCTCGCCCTGCCAATAGCCAACGACTTCGCCCTCGACGTTGAGCCGGAAGCACGGGCGGCACAGACGCTCGCCTTCCGCAAGCAATTCATCGACAATCATTCTGTAGTCTCCTTGGGGGCGTGTTTCGACATTATGCGGGCGCTAGGTACATCAGCGCCGCCGCAGTCCCCAGGCTTATCGCCGATGACGGCTTTTTTGATTAGATTTTCGGTTCGACTCAAAACCGGGAGTCTATCTCGACTGACTGCTACTTGCCGTACGCGGCAAGGGATGGCAACCACCGAGACGGCCCCGACGTGGTCAGTGGTCTCCAACTGGCCATCGAAACAAGGACTGACCTAATGCTTGCTCGACCTTCGCTGTCGCGGTCAAGTCAACTTCGAAGCAGCGGACACACTCGGCGACGATCTTCGCAAGGTACTCACCACTGGTTGTACTGCTAAGTAGTTCGGGGGTAAGCGGGTCGCCGACAGCCGCGCGCAACACCTCTTGAAAATCGTGCGGCGATGCATCTTCAAAGCCGGGTTCGTCTGATAGTGCGTCGCAGAATGACTCACCGACTGCGATTAGGAATGCCAGATGATCTTGACCGTCCATACGGTTGAGTCTGCGGATCGCCGCCACCACCACGGGGCGGCCCATCTCCTAGCTCGTGACCACGTTCAGCCGATCGACCTCCTCCAGCCATGCCGCTCGCACAGTGAGCACGATTTTGGCGCCCTGCGGATCAGTTCCTGAACACGTGGCAAAGGCAGCGACCAGGATGGACTTACGGGTGGGGTTGGATTCTGCGGCATGGCGGCGCCTTTCACCGGCGCGTGTCCTGCCGCACACGGAGTGGACGGCATGCACATCGTTTACGCCCGATCGGCTGGGTGTTTTCCCTACCCTGCGCCGCCTTGTATTTAGGCCGCAACAACGCTAATATTTGGCCATCAAAACGTTAACTGTAGGCCGAGAATACGTACTTCGGATGCCGTTTTTGGGCAGGAGCGGCGTATGGCAGCGACGCGGGGTCCGGAGTGCAGCCCGAAAACCGGGGTCGGACCACAGCGCTGCCAACCAAAACTCCCCACCCCCTGGGCACCTCGATCCAATCTGGAGACACGCTGTGACCGTACATCACCTTCCGCCCACAGAGCATGTGGATATCCTGATCGTTGGCGCCGGCCTGTCTGGCATCGGTGTTGCGCGTTACCTGGAAACGGAGCGCCCGAACACGTCCTACGTCATTCTGGAATCGCGCGCGGTCACCGGCGGCACGTGGGACTTGTTCCGCTATCCCGGCATCCGGTCCGACTCGGACATGCACACCTACGGCTACGCGTTCAAGCCATGGCCGTACAAAAAGTCGATTGCCGGGGCGGCCGATATCTTGTCCTACCTGCGCGAGACTGCCGCGGAGTACGGGATCAATCGCCACATCCGCCTGAACCACAAGGTGATTCAAGCATCGTGGTCCGGCGCTCAAGCCCTGTGGACGGTCGAGGTCGAGCGCACGGATACGGGCGAACGCAAAACGATCCTGGCCAAATGGCTGTTCAGCGCCGCCGGCTACTTCCACCACGATCAAGGCTTCACCCCGCAGCTGGAAGGTATCGAACGCTTCCAGGGCCGCACCGTGCATCCGCAGCATTGGCCGGAAGACCTCGACTACACTGGCAAGCGTGTCGTGGTGATCGGCAGCGGCGCCACCGCCGTCACGCTATTGCCGGCCATGGCGGACAAGGCCAAGCATGTGACGATGCTCCAGCGCACGCCCACCTATGTCGTGAGCCTTCCCTCGGAAGACGTCATCGCCAACACGCTGCGCAAGGTGATGCCGCACGCGTGGGCCTACGCGCTCGTGCGCCGCAAGAACATCGCCATTTCGCGCGGCATCTGGTACCTGTGCAAGAAGCGGCCAAAATTCGCGCGGCGTCTCATCCGCTTCCTCAACAAGCGCCAGTTGCCCAAGGGCTATCCGATCGACGTGCACTTCAACCCGCCCTACGACCCGTGGGATCAGCGTTTGTGCGCGGTGCCCGATGGCGATCTGTTCAAGGCCATCCGCCAAGGCCAGGCGTCCGTGGTGACGGACCGCATCAAGACATTCACGGAGACCGGCATCCTGCTGGAGTCGGGGCAGGAGTTGCCCGCCGATATCGTTGTGACGGCCACCGGGCTCAACATTCGCTTATTCGGCGGCATCCAGCTGACGGTCGACGGCGAGCCCGTCGATCTGCACAGCACGGTGACCTTCAAGGGCATGATGCTCAGCGGCGTGCCGAACTACGTCTTCTCTATCGGCTACACGAACTCGTCGTGGACACTCAAGCTGGGGCTGCTGGCGCAACACTTCTGCCGCATGCTCGACCATATGGATCGCACCGGCTCCGCGATCTGCGTGCCCGAGGCTCCCGACGCTGACATGCCCAAGCTTCCGCTGCTCAATCTCGGCGCCGGCTACGTCAAGCGCGCCGTCCAGAGCATGCCTTGCCAGGGCCTGGAAACGCCCTGGGTCATGTCGGAGGACTACAACCTCGACGTCGCCAACCTGCGGAACAGCCCGGTCGAAAACCCGTTCCTGCGTTTCGGGCATGCCCACCAAGCGAGCAGCACGGCGCGCTCGCAGGCCCGGCAAGCGGTGGGAGCCTGATCATGTCGATCCACGCCATGGATGAAGCGCGCGATCTGTTCTGCGACGTGCCGACCGGTGTCCGCCTGTGCTATCGCACGTACGGCCTCGAGAGCGCAGAACCCCTGCTGCTGATCGCGGGCCTGAGCCTGCAACTGACGTCGTGGCCCGCCAACCTGATCGACGGCCTGGTACAACACGGCTTTCGCGTCATCGTCTTCGACAACCGCGACGCCGGCCGCTCCTCGCGCATCCCGCAGAAGCCTCCCGGCTTGCTGCGGCAATTCCTGTGGTTACCGAAGCCTTCGGCCTATGACCTCGAAGACATGGCCGCCGATACGGTTGGCCTGCTCGATCATCTGCGTGTGGCGCGCGCCCATATCGTGGGGATGTCGATGGGCGGCATGATCGCGCAGATCATCGCCGGCACCCATCCGCAGCGCACGCTGTCGCTCACCTCGATCTTCTCCAGCACCGGCTCGCGAAAAGTCGGCCAACTGGCCATGTCCAGCATGCTGATGCTGATCAAGCCGCCCGCACGCACGCGCGACGAAGCCGTGCAGCGTTACAGTGCGGCCATGGCCCACATCGGCACGCAGACGTACCCCGTGAACGACGACGCGCGACGCGCTTACGCCGCCGACGCGTGGGACCGCGGCGAGCAGGCGAAGGATGCCGAAGGCATGGCACGCCAGCTCGAGGCCATCATGAAGTCGGGCGACAGGACGGCAGACGTCTGCCGTATCCGGGTGCCGACGCTGGTGGTACACGGCGATCGGGATCTGATGGTGGCAACCAGCGGCGGCACCGCGACTGCGGCTGCCATCCCCGATGCGGAGATGGTCACCATCCGCGGCATGGGCCACGACATCTCGGAAGGTGTCGTACCGCTGCTGGTCGACCTGATCGCCGGACATGCAAGACGCAACACGGCAGGTTCCGCAGCCGAACAGATGAACGCCAGCAGGCATTCCGCCTGAGTACGTTTCGGCGTGCCATGACCACCTCGTCGGCATGCAATCCACGCACAACCAAAACAAGAACAGCCGTTGCTGCAATCTCTCAATCGAGAGCGCATAGGAGACACCATGCTGCAAGGCTCCCCAACCGAGCTTGTCGCCAGCTTTGAACGCCAGCGCCAGGCTTTCGCGCTGGACCCCGACCCGACGCTGGCCACGCGCCTGTCGCGTCTCGATCGGCTCGCGACCTGGCTCGACTCGCACGAGCCCGACATCGTGCGTGCCATCGACGCCGACTTTCAAGGCCGCTCGGCACACGAAACCCGACTTGCCGAGGTGTTTGTCGTGCGCGCAGGCATCCGTCATGCGCGGCGCCACCTGAAGCAGTGGATGCGCACGCAACGCGTGCCGACCGCATTGCATTTCCGCCCCGGCTACAACCGGCTCATGCCACAGCCGCTGGGCGTGGTGGGCATCATTGCGCCGTGGAACTATCCGTTGCAGCTGTCGTTGGGGCCTGCGCTTGCCGCGCTTGCGGCCGGCAACCGGGTGTTGATCAAGCCGTCGGAGCTCACGCCCCGGTTGTCTGCGTTGCTCGCCTCGATGGCGCGCGAGATATTCAACCCGGATGAGCTCGATGTCGCCATCGGCGATGTTGAACTCGGCAAGGCCTTTGCCAGCCTGCCGTTCGATCACCTGTTCTTCACAGGCTCAACCCAGGTTGGGCGTGACGTGGCGCAAGCGGCGGCGGCCAACCTGACGCCGGTGACACTGGAACTCGGCGGCAAATCGCCGGCTATTCTCGATGTGTCATGCAATGTCGCAGTTGCGGCGCAACGCATCGCGTTCGGAAAGCTGCTGAACGCAGGTCAAACCTGCGTCGCGCCGGATTATCTGCTCGTACCAGCGGGCACCGCTGAAAAGATTGCCTCGCATTTGATGCAGGCCATCGCAAAGCTGTATCCGAGGCTCGCTGCCAACCCAGACTACACCGCCGTCATCAGCGAACGTCATCGCGCGCGCCTGGCGGACATGGTCGGCGAAGCGCGCGCAGCAGGCGCCCGCGTGATTGAAGTTAACCCGGCTGGCGAAGCGTTCAATGCGGCATCACGCAAGTTCCCGCCCACGCTCGTGATTGGCGCACCCGCCAACACGCGGCTCATGCGTGAAGAGATCTTTGGCCCCGTGCTGCCCATTGTCGAATATGCAAATCTCGACGACGCGCTGGCGTACGTCCAGCGCAACGCACGCCCGCTCGCGCTGTACTGGTTTGGTGACGACGCATCGCACTGCAACCGCGCACTGCGCGAAACCGTATCGGGTGGTGTGACGATCAACGACTGCCTGTGGCATCTGGTGCAAGAGAGCCAGCCGTTCGGCGGCGTCGGCCCCAGCGGCATGGGCGCCTACCACGGCAAGTGGGGCTTCGATACCTTCAGCAAACTCAAGCCAGTCTTTCATCAGACCCGCTGGAATGGCACCGTGCTGTTCCACCCACCCTATGGCCATACCTTCAACTGGCTGCTGCGCGTGCTGTCGCGCATTGCCTGATCCCGTCCGTTGCTTGTCGAGAGAAACCTCATGAATCAACAGTTTGATTACATCATCGTCGGCGGCGGTTCGGGCGGCTGCGTGGTCGCGGGCCGTCTATCCGAAGACCCGAACCTCTCGGTCTGCGTGCTCGAGGCAGGCGGCCATGGCGACGGCATGGTGGTCAAGGTGCCGGCGGGCGCGGTCGCCATGATGCCGACCCGCCTCAACAACTGGGCATTCGATACCGTGCCGCAGGCCGGGCTTGGCGGGCGCATCGGCTACCAGCCTCGCGGCAAGATGTTGGGAGGTTCCTCCGCCATCAACGCGATGGTCTACATCCGCGGCCACCGCAGCGATTACGATCGCTGGGCGTCGCTGGGCAACAGCGGTTGGTCGTATGACGACGTACTGCCCTACTTCCGCCTCAGCGAGCACAACGAGCGCTTCGACAACGCCTGGCACGGCCGCAACGGCCCGCTCAATGTCAGCGACCTGCGCACCGACAACCCCTTCCAGGCACGCTATCTGGAAGCCGCCCGCCAGGCCGGCCTGCCGCTCACCGACGACTTTAACGGCGCGCAACAGGAAGGCATCGGCATCTACCAGGTCACGCAGAAGCAGGGGGAACGGTGGAGCGCAGCGCGCGCGTATCTGCACCCGCACATCGGCCGACGCGCCAACCTTACAGTCGAAACCCACGCGCAAGTCCGCCGCATCCTGTTCGAGGGCAAGCGCGCCGTTGGCGTGGAGGTGCTGCAGCACGGCGTGATCCGCACACTGCGCGCGCGGCGCGAAGTGGTGCTGGCTGCAGGTGCGCTCCAGACGCCGCAGTTGCTGATGCTGTCCGGCGTGGGGCCGGCACAGGAGCTTGCACGCGTGGGCATCCAGACCGTGCAGCATCTGCCAGGCGTGGGACGCAATCTGCAGGACCATCCCGACTTCGTCTTCGGCTACCGCACCGGCAGTCTCGACACGATGGGCGTCTCGCTACTCGGCAGCGTGCGCATGCTGAGCGAGATCCTGCGCTTCCGCCGAGAGCGGCGCGGCATGCTGACGACGAATTTCGCCGAAGGCGGCGGCTTCCTGAAGACGCGCCCCGAGCTTGAGGCACCCGACATCCAGCTGCATTTCGTGGTGGCGATGGTCGACAACCACGCGCGCCGCATGCGCCTGGGCCATGGGTTCTCGTGCCACGTCTGCCTCCTGCGTCCGCGCAGCACGGGCTCGGTCACGCTGCACAGCAACGATCCGCTCACTGCACCGCTCATCGACCCGGCCTTCTTCGATGACCCGCTGGATGTCGAAGACATGGTGGCCGGCTTCAAGATCACGCGCAGGCTCATGCAGACACCCGCACTTGCCAAGTGGGCCACGCGCGACCTCTTCACCTCACACGTGAAGACCGACGACGACATCCGCGCAGTCCTGCGACAGCGCACCGATACCGTCTATCACCCCGTCGGCACCTGCCGCATGGGCCAGGACGAGATGGCCGTGGTCGACCCGCAGCTGCGCGTGCACGGCCTGGACGGACTGCGTGTTGTCGATGCGTCGATCATGCCGACGCTGATCGGCGGCAACACCAACGCACCCACCATCATGATCGGTGAGAAGGCCGTCGATCTGATCCGCGGTGTCAGCCGTGTCACGTCCGACGTGCGCGCGCAGGCGGAAGCCGCCGCCGCGCAGTCCGCGTCACATCACCAAAAAACCAGTCATGTAACCACCTGAGGCGCCCCCGGAGATTGATGCATATGAACTCGTATAACGTAGCCAGGTTCACGGCCTGGAACGCCATCTTTGGCGGTCTCGCGGCTTGCGCCACCCTCGGCCTTTCGGTGGTCGTCACGGGCGGAGACATCGAAATGGTGCCCCACGGCCCGGCAATGCTGGCGTTGTCCGCCGAAGGGCGTAACCTGTTCCGCTGGTGGATGCTGGCCGACGTGCTGGGCTTCTATCTGCCGTTCGTGGCCATCGGAGGCTACTTCCTGCACACGTTCCGTGAAGAGCTTGGGGCGCTCCGCGAGATGATCGCCATTGCTGTCGCGGTCTATATCGTCTGCGGGGTCGCCGGGGCGGTGCTCCAGTTGTCGACCCTCCATCCGCTCGCGCATGTGTATGCCAGCGGGGACGAAGGTGCGAAGGTTGCAGCGGCAGCCGTGTGGACCGCCATCGCCAATGCCACGCAAAACGGGTTCTGGTGGGTGGAAGGCCCGCTCGTGTTCTTCTGGACATCGATTGCCGCCAGACTGCTCAAACAGTCGGGCTGGCGCGGATCGTTCCTTCTCCATATCGTCGGCTGGGGCTTCGGCGTCTTTTTCGTCTGCGGCTTCTTCCCTAGCCTTGCTGCAGTCACGGATGCGGGCGAAACCATCGGCGTCCTGGCCCTGCCGCTCTGGATGCTGGTGTTTGGCTGGCAGTTGCTGCGTCGCGCGCCGACGCTTGCGGTGCCGAATGTCATTCGGGCTTAACCCCTCGTCTACCACCCACGTGAAGTCTGGAGTCGAAACATGCCCACGGCAACCTCTCCGCACTGTATTACCACCCAGCGATTCAGGAGGTCTGCGTGATTGCCGCGCGCGACACGCATCGCGGCGAGACGGTGAAGGCGTTCGTCGTGCGCAATGCACAGCATGCGCAAGCCGTGACCGAGGACGACATCATCACGTGGGCCCGCGAGAACATCGCGGTGTACAAAGCACCGCGCATTGTTGAATTTGTCGAGTCACTGCCTAAATCGGGCACCGGCAAAATCATGTGGCGCGAGCTTCAGGATCACGAAGCCGCGAAGGCCGCAGGAGCCGCAAGTTGATCCGATCACCGCAGCCCGCATCCCTCTCTGGAGATTCCCCCGTGTTCACCCTCCCCAGCAAGTTGCTGCTGCTCATTGTGTATGGCGTCGCAGTCTGCAGTTACCTGACGGCGCTGCCACTATCGCCGGACGTCATCCACTGGGTGCGCATCATGGCGGCGGTGCTGCTGGGCGTGCATTTGCTTGAGGTATTGGTCTGCTTCAGAAAGGTGGCACTGCATAAGGGGCCGCTGTTCGATAGCGTGCTGCTGACGCTGCTCTTCGGTGTCCTGCACTGGAAGCCGATGGCCGATGCTGCGCGCCGCCCGCGTTGATCGCGAAGTGCCCCCGGGCCGCAAACATCGCTCGGTGGCTCAGATAGTGGCCTCAAAGAACGACAGCCCCGCCATGACAACCCCTACCACCAGCAGTATGGTCGGCGTACGCGTGTTGGCATCGAAGCCAGGGTGCCGTGCCACACGCGCCTCCAGCGCCTGATTCACAGACTGGAGGATCTGACGCTCGTTCGCGTCGACCTTGTCGAAGATGTTCGTCAACGCGTTGTCCGTATCCGGGAAAGGATCGCGCAAGAGCTGTGCCGCATCGGCACTAGCACGCTGCAGGCTTGCGGCGGACAGCAGCGCCGATACCACCATGGAAGCAAGCGCGGCCATCGCAAAGCCCACGCGCACCATGCTGCCAGGCGCATGAAGGTCGACGGCGCCAAAGCGCAGGATCGACGCGTACAGCGTGATCAACCCCGCTAGTGCCCCGAGCGACAGCGTGAACATCATGCGCAGATGGCTCGTGAGCAGCAGTCTTGCGCCCTCAATATGTTCCAGGTGGATCTTTACGAACGTATCGATCGCGAAGCGGCATGCCTCGAAACGTAGTTGCCGGTCTTCCGACGCTTGTGCCTGGCTCATGCGCAGTCTCCTGAATGGCGAAGTAGCTGTCTCATATTCATGTCAAACCGCGCCGGCAAACACGCGACGCAGGCCCACTGCAGCCGCCCAACGCGCGCCTTCTGCTTGACTGACGGCATCCTGCGCACGCAGGTAGCTGCGCCGCGCATCCAGTACCGAGCTCACATCTGTCAGGCCGGCATCGAACAGGCGTTCCGCGCGCAGTGCCGCAGTCTCGCCCGCAGCTTGCGCCTGCTGCCACTTGCTCAAAGAGGCCTCCGAGGTGGACCACTGTGCCAAGGCCACCTCGGCGTCCGACAATGCGGCCAGCATGGCTTTTTCATACTCGGCCATCGCTTCGTTGGCCCTGGCCTCGTTGACCGCGATGTTGGCACGGATACGCCCGCCATCCAGGATCGGCAACGTCAACGAGACGCCGTAGCCCAATACAACCTGCGGAGACGCGGATTGGCCAACGATCGCCGTCCGTTCACGCGTGTTAGCCCACTCGATCTGCAGCCGGGGATAGACCTCACGACGTGCCACGCCCACACGTGCCAGGGCAGCATCCAGCGCGCGAGCTTGGCGCAAAACATCCGGGCGGCGCTCCAGCAGTTCGCCAGGTAGCAAGGTGGCCGGCGGCTGCGGTGTACTGGCGGTCGCCTGCAAATTCAGCACTGGTGCTTCGCTCACGCCCAGCAACACGGCCAGTTGTCGATGACGCACCCGCAGGGAACCATCCAGCTGCTCCGTAACGGCCTGCTCCTGCGCCAGCTCTGCCTGCCAGCGCTCCACATCCACCGAAGTGGCCTGCCCAGCTTCAAACTTGCGGCGAACCACTTCGACCTGGCGCTGTGCAAGGGCAATCGCCTGGCGGTTCAACACCACTCGGTGCAAAAGTGTCTGCAGCTCGAAGTAGGCGGTTGCCACATCAGCCGCGAGCGCGATCTGCGTTGCCCGCAACGCCTGAGTAGCCGCTTGTGCATCCGCCTGAGCCGCGTCGACAGCCAGAGCACCCCGCCCGAAGACATCGACTTCCCAGCTCGCGCGTAGGCCACCGAAGCTGCGCTCGGCGCGTGGATCGATCCCCGTCTCCCGGCCACGCTGCGCACCTGCCACGGCACCCAACTGAGGCAGGCGCTCGGCCTGCGCACCATCCGTCAGTGCGCGAGCCTGGGCCAAGCGGGCCGCTGCGATCTTCAGGTCTCGGTTCGACTTCAG
The DNA here is from genome assembly GCF_058809705.1 of Cupriavidus sp. MPR-AND1C. Classification (NCBI taxonomy): domain Bacteria; kingdom Pseudomonadati; phylum Pseudomonadota; class Betaproteobacteria; order Burkholderiales; family Burkholderiaceae; genus Cupriavidus; species Cupriavidus sp. MPR-AND1C. The sequence goes on from NZ_JBXASU010000002.1 coordinate 183,362, forward strand.
CGCTGTATCAATCAGCGCATCCAGTTCATTGCTACCGAAGTCACGCCACCACTCGGCGGCCACGACGCCTTTGGTGGCGATTGCGCTTTCGCTCCATTGGCTAGGCACGTTGACGGTGGTTGCCGCCGGTGCGGAGCCGGCCGGGGCCGTGGCGCAGCCGGCCAACCCAATCAGAATGAACACCGCTGCGCCAAGCAGCGTCTGGCAGGTGGAGCGGCGGAATACGGGGGCAGCGGAAGAAATCAGAGGGTACATGCAATAGCTCCGGGCATTGACGAGTCGATTTCTTCAACTATACTATACGTATGGTAAAGTTCCAACAAGCAGGAGATCCCATGGCAGCACCTACTGAGTCCTCCAACTCTCGCGACAAGATTCTCGATGCCGCGGCAGATCTAATGGCCAAGCGCGGTGTGACGCAATTGACCATCCAGGCTACGGCAGATGCCGTCGGCATCACCAAAGCCGGGCTGATCTATCACTTCAAGACACGTGATGATCTGCTCACCGCCCTTGTCGAGCGCATGGTGGCCGAGCTGGACGCACAAGTCGGCGTACCAGCGCCGAACGATGCTGAACCAGTCTCGCCACGGGCAAAGATGGCCGAGCTGACAAGTTTCACCTTCGATATGCCCGCCAGCCAGAAGCAGCTCATGACCAATATGCTGGCGGCGGCCTCGGCTCACCCTCACCTGCTACCGCCGGTCCAAGCGCTGTTTGCCCGCAGCTATGAAGCCTTGGACCGCGGCCCCAAGGCAGGTCTGGCGCAACTGCTGTCAGTTGCGCTGGACGGCCTGCTGCTGCTCGAACTGCTCCAACTGCACGAGTTCACCCCTGATCAGCGCGCGGCCATGCGCAAGACGGTGGAAAAACTGGCACGCGATCTGCCCTAACCCCTTGCCTCACCGCTTCGATTAGAAGGTTATCCCATGCGTACCCATTCCCAGCCCACCGCTGGTTTTATAGCCCTCGCGGCCGTGGCGTCAGCACTCGCCTTGAGCGCTTGCACCCAATCTGCCACGCAGGTGGCCGCACCTCCCAAGCCCGTCAAGACTGAGGTGGTGGGGGCATCCAGAGCCCGTGCATCGGCCGACAGCTTCGTTGGTACGCTGCGCGCGCGCCAGCGCAGCGACCTGGGCTTCGAGGCCGCCGGCCGGGTGGTGGCCATCTCCGTCGAGGTCGGTGACCGGGTGCGTGCGGGGCAGGTGCTCGCACGGCTGGACGAGTCTCCAGCCCGCTGGCGCCTGAACAAGGCAGAAGCCGACCGTGCCGCCGCCGCAGCAACCGTGGTGGAGCGCCGCACCCAATTGCAGCAGCAAGAGGCGCTGGCACGCGACAAGATCATTTCGCAGACGGCGCTGGAATCTGCACGGGCCGCCCACCAGCTTGCGCAAAGTCAGCTAGCAGCAGCCGATGCAGCACTCGCTACGGCCCGCCGGGATCTGGCGCTCACCCACATCACCGCCCCGTTTGACGGCGAAGTCGTGGCACGCCTGACGCAGCCCTTCTCTGATGTTGCGCCGGGCCAGGCCATCCTGCAGATTCAAGCCGGCAACGCACTGGAGGTGGTTGCCATGCTGCCCGACAGCGTCGCCGCCCCCCTCTCTTCCGGAGACAGCGCCCAAGGCAAGAGCGACACCGAGTCGTTTCCGCTTACGCTGGAACGGTTGTCCGCCCGCAGCGACAACGGCTCGCTGGTGCAGGCGATCTTCCGCGTGCCGCAAAGTGCGGCTGGCTCGAAACATCTGCGCAGCGGCGGCGTCGTGTCGGTCGAGCTACCTAACCGCAACGCGCCCAATGCTGTCACCGTGCCGGCGCCTGCCGTCATGTGGGGCGACAAGCCGGGCCATGCAACCGTCTTTGTACTGGACCAAGCCGGCAAGCTGCAGCGCCGCCCCGTGCAAGCGGGCACCGCCGTGCAGCGAGAGGGCCGCGTCACGGTTTCCGAAGGTCTGACGGCCGGCGACCGTGTGGTCGTGGCAGGCACTGCCTTCCTGCATGAGGGCCAGCTCGCCCAAGCGCAGCCGATGCAGACCCTGCTTCAAGGTACAGCGGAAGGGGCCGCGCAATGAAGCTCACCGAAAGCGCGCTTAACAGTACCCGCCTGACTTTCTTCGCCGCGCTGCTGATTCTGGTGTCGGGCGTCTTCGCCTTCCTAGGCTTTCCATCGCAAGAGGAACCCTCTACCACCGTCCGTGACGCGATCGTCATCGTGGCCAACCCAGGTTTGCCTGCAGAGCGCATGGAGCAGTTGGTAGCACGTCCGCTGGAAGGGCGGCTACGACAGTTGCCCGAGCTCAAGCACGTGACGAGCACGGTGCGCCCCGGCACCGTCATCCTGCAGGTCAACCTGCGCGATGAACTCCGCGATCTGATGCCGGTCTGGCAGCGCATGCGCGCCAAGATCGAAGAGGCTCGCCCACTTTTCCCTGCCGGCACGCTGCCGCCGCAGATCAACGACGACTTTGGCCGCGTGGCCATCGCCTCGATCGCGGTCACCGCACCGGGTTTCTCGATGAGCGAGATGCGCGAGCCGCTCAAGCGCCTGCGTGAGGGCATCTACGCCATCAAGGGCGTACAGGGCGTGACCTTCCACGGGCTGCAGGACGAACGGGTTTATATCGAATTCGACCGCACGCGCCTCGCCGGCCTGGGCCTGGGTGCCGACGCTGTGCTGCGGCAACTGCACCAGCAGAACGTAGTGCTCTCGGGCGGGCAGGTCGTGCTCTCGGGCCTGAACAGTGCTGTGGTCGCCTCAGGTGAGATCCGCTCGCTGGAGGCGTTGCGCGATTTCGTGCTGGCCGTGCCCGCCAGCGCTGGCACGGCGCCGGCCACCGTCCGCCTGGGTGACATCGCCCGGATACGCGTGCTGCCGGCGGACCCACCGGAGTCTGCAGCCATCTATCGCGGCGATAACGCCGTGGTGCTGGGTGTGTCGATGCGCCCCGGCCAAAACATCAAGATGCTGGGCCAGGAACTCAAGGAGCGCGTGGCTCAGCTGGAGCAGCAGTTGCCCGCCGGTTTCTCGCTGGACTTCGTGACCTTCCAGGCCGACGTGGTCGAGCGCGAGATGGGCAACATGAACCGCGTGATGGAAGAGACCATCATCATCGTGATGACGGTGGTGGTGCTGTTCCTGGGCTGGCGAGCCGGCATCATCGTCGGCAGCATCGTGCCGCTGACGATTCTCGCCACGCTGCTGGTGATGCGCGCCTTGAGCATCGAGCTGCATATTGTCTCAATGGCGGCCATCATCATTGCGCTGGGCCTGCTAGTGGACAACGGCATCGTGATTGCCGAAGACGTGGAAAGACGCTTGGCCATGGGCGAAGACCGCAGAACGGCCTGCATCCGCGCTGGCCAAACGCTGGGGATTCCGCTGCTGACCTCTTCGCTGGTCATCATCTTCGCCTTTTCGCCATTCTTCTTCGGCAACACCACGGTCAATGAATACCTGCGGCCGCTGGTGATCGTGGTGGCGCTGTCGCTGCTGAGTTCCTGGCTGCTGTGCCTGACGGTGACACCACTGCTGTGCTACTACTTCCTGAAGCCCGGCCACCACAACGCCGACGAACCGCCGAAAGAAACCGGCTTCTACGCAGGCTATGCCCGCGTGATCCGCAAGGTGCTCGACCACAAGGGCACGATGCTGACCGCGATGACGGTGCTGTTTATCGGCTCGATGTTGCTGCTCTCGCGCGTGCCGGCCGGGTTCCTGCCCCCGTCGGAACGCCCGCAGTACCAGGTTGCAATCGAGCTGCAGCCAGGCAGCGATGCACGACGCACGCAAGCTGTGGTGCGCGACCTGAGCCACTGGCTGAGCGACAAGAAAGCGAACCCCGAAGTCACGACCAGCATCGGTTACGTGGCAGATGGCGGCCCTCGCGTCGTGCTGGTGCTCAATCCGCCGTTGCCAGCCTCGCACGTGGGCTACTTCACGGTGAGCGTGCAGAGTGCGAAGGATGTTGCTCCCATGATCCAGCGCACACGCCAGTGGATGGCGCAGCGCTATCCCGATGTGCGCGTGGATGCCAAGCGCTTCTCACGCAGTACGAACGATGCAGGCATGGTGGCCTACCGGATCAGCGGCCCAGACGAAACCGTACTGCGTGACATTGGCAGCAAGATCGAAGGCGTACTGCGCCCGCTGCCGGGGATGGTGCAGGTGCGCAACGATTGGGGCCCCCGCGTACCGCTTGTGGACGTGCAGATCGACCAGCGCAAGGCACGCCGCCTGGGCATCAGCAGTGAAGATATCGCCACCTCGCTGAGCGCCCGCTATACCGGCGTGGAGGTGTCCGTCCTGCGCGACGGCGACACGCTCGTGCCGCTGGTGGTGCGTGGCAGCGATGCTGAACGCGCTCGCCCCGAAGACCTGGCGAACACGCTAATCCACCCGGCCAGCGGTGCGGCACCCGTGCCCCTGTCTGCACTGGCGAGTGTGTCGCTGTCTTCTGAGCCGTCGGCCATTCGTCGCCGCGACTTGGTGCGTACGCTGACCGTGGAAGGCCGCAGTACGCAGGCCACTGCGCAACAGACCGTCGACCGCGCTGCCCCTGGCATCGCAAAGATCACGCTGCCCCCGGGCTACCGTATCGAAATGGGTGCGGAGATCGAGGAAGCCGCCGATTCCAACGCATCCCTCGAGACCTACCTGCCGCTCGCGGTGGTGGCCATGCTGCTGTTGTTCGTCTGGCAGTTCAACTCGTTCCGCAAGCTGACGCTGATCGTGGGCATCATCCCGTTTGCGATGATCGGTGTGGCGCCTGCACTGCTGCTCGGCGGCGAGCCGCTGGGCTTCATGGCCAACTTCGGCATCCTGTCGCTGGCCGGCATCATCGTGAACAACGCGGTGCTGCTGCTGGAGCGCATCGAGGCCGAACTGGCCGCCGGCAAGCCCCGGCGCGAAGCCGTAGTGTCTGCGGCCGTGGCTCGGCTGCGCCCCATCGTGATGACCAAGCTGACGTGCGTGGCGGGTCTGATCCCCCTGCTGCTGTTTGGCGGCAGCCTGTGGGCGGGCATGGCGCTCACCATCATCGGCGGGCTCCTGCTGGGCACACTGATCACGCTGGGTCTGGTGCCGGTGCTTTACGAACTGCTATTCGGCGGCCGGCTGGCGCGCTGGCTGGAACAACGCCGCAGCGGCGAGTCCTCCGGATCTGTCGCGCACTCCTGATGCAACGCAGGTCTTGATGCAGGACCTGCACTGCGTCGATCTCTTAAAGCCAACGGGGTGGTCTGGAAGACCACCCCGTTGGCTTTTGGGGAGCTGGTTGCAACGCTCTCTCCCAAACAAAACTGCAATGCTGGCGTGTGGCAACTTGCAGCTTTCCACACTCGATTCGAATAAGCCTCGGATACAGCATGCGGAAACTTCGCCGCTAGATGCCCCAGGGCTGAGCCGTAATTGGTGGAGGCGCGGGAAGTACTGTACCCGGAGCGGGATCGCGTAGCAGGCCGTGCAACACCAGCGATACCAAATGTGTGATGAACACCTTCGGCTCCAGCGCCTTGGATGCACATATACCGAAGGAGTGCTTCCACATCTTCAGAAACAGCATCGGTGCGACCAGTGCCAGCGTGGTCTGATGCACGTCGGTTTCTCGAAAATCGCCCCGCGCCACGCCGCGTGCCAGGATGGATGCAAACAGCCGGTCATAGCACTCTATGACTTCCACGCTGTAGTACTGCACGAGATCGGGGAAGTTGCCCGATTCGGCGATCAACAGTTTGGTCAGCCCCGAGGCAGGGGATTCACCAATTCGCTCCCACCAGCCCATCAGAATCTCGTGCAGCAGCGCCTCGCTGGTGCCTTCGAAGGTATCAATGAAGGCCTCGCCTTCAGCCAGCACAGGCAACAGACTTTCCTGGATCACTGCCTTGAACAGCGCTTCCTTGCTGGCGAAATACAGGTAGACCGTGCCCTTGGATACCCCGGCAGCAGAGGCGACATCTTCCAGCCGCGTGGCCGCATAGCCGCGTGCAACGAACAGGACCAACGCAGCGGAGACCAGCTCTTGCGGCCGGGTTTCCTTGCGTCGGACCCAGCGTTTAGCGGACGGCACGCAGCTTTGACGCTTCACGGCACTCACTCCAAAAGTGCATGCCCCACTCGTTCTGAGAGCCTTTGAAGGAATCTCTACGAAAGCGGCGTGATCACCGCGAAATCTGCCCCAGGCCGCCGACGGCATAACCTCGATTCAGGTTCAGTTCCTTTTCCTGCGCGCGCTCCAAGGCGCAATAGGCGTAATACGCCGAAACAGACTGGTAAGACCAGGTAAGCAACGCGAAGATATAAAAGATCACGTGATTTTCATCACCAGGGATATGGTAGAAGTCATAGGTACTCGCAATAATCTGCCCAGATACCAGTGCCAGGGTCACACTCACGGCGTGAAACTTCTCTCCGACGCTGAGCAATTTCTTGACAACGTAAGCAAGGTAAGCCGAGAACAACGACCACATCACCAGATAGAAATAGGGCTTGACTTCGACCATGAAGTCAGCCCCCCACACAATGACGGTCAGCACCAACGCGCCCACCACATACAGGACATCAGCGAGAACCGATGGCTTGTATCGATGCGTCACCGCCATCATGCCCGCAATGGCGATAATGGGTATGCCGGCGGCCCTGGAAAATGCATCGCAAAAAAGAGCGATGCTATAAAAGACGTTTTCTCCAGTTAAGGCATTGAGCATGATATTCGACGCCGAAAACGTCACAACCAGCCACTCGAGCCCGAGGAGGAAGTTGCGCTTCTTGAGAAGCTTCACGCCATAGATGAGCGAAGTCGTGATCAGTGCAAGATCAGCGAGGCAATAAAGATAAAATTTGAGTTCCATGATGCATTCCAATGGTCATTTTGAATTTGAATCACCATTACGCTTGCTCACATCAACATCAATCCTGGTATCACCCCGACGCGAGATGACACTGCCGATCCATGTGGGCTTCGTTCAGGTATGTCAGGCGGCCGGCGCTATCTCCGTGCCAACGAAGGCTGGTGCGCGCTTGCGCAGCAAGCTAATGCCGAAGAGACACAACCACGTGGGATGAATCACGCGTTGTGTCATGGCCTGTCTCCTTCTTATCGGCTGGCGATGAATTGCGCGAGGTCTTCGATATCCTGTTGCGACAATGGGCCGGCCATCGTCGCCATTACCCCGGTGGATTCGTGGCGCTTACCGGTCTTGAAGTTCGTGAGCTGATCGACCAAGTAGTCGTAGCCCTGCCCGGCCAATCGCGGATACGCGTCCTTGCCTTCCAGTTGCTGCCCGTGGCAGGCGGCGCAATTCTTGGCCTTGGCCAGCCCTTCGCCTCGTGCCACGCGGGCCGCATCGGCATGGAAGCTCGTGTTCGGTAGCGGCGTCATCTGCGAGAAATGCGTCACCATCGACTCGAACTCGTGCTCCGACAGGCTGAGCGCAAATGGCGTCATGGTCGGGTCGCTACGCTCGCCACTAGCGAATGCCTTGAGTTGCTTCCTGAGATACGCCTCTTTCTGCCCCGCCAGGCGCGGATAGGCCTGGGTAACGGCGTTGCCTTCGAAGCCGTGGCAGTAAGCACAGGAGTCGCTGGCACGAGGCCAAGGGCCGTTCACACGTGCGTTGTCCTCCGAGATCTTGTCGACCTCATTGCTTACACGCAGCAAGCCATAGACTTCCGGTCCGTAGACGATGCCGGCGACCACGACGGCGGCCAAGACCAGCCAGCCCGACAGGATAAGCATCCGCCTGCCACGGCTGCGTGGTTTCGTTGTGGTATTCATCAAGCCTCCCGCCCGGCTACGGCCTGCAGCGCCTGCAACGCTGCCTTGTGGCCGGAACGCACCGCACCATCCATGTAACCCGCCCAGATTTCCGCCGTTTCCGTGCCCGACCAGATCAGCTTGCCAACAGACGGATGCAGGGCTTCACCGTACGTGGTGAGAAAGCCGGGCGGCATCGGCGACACGCAGCTCAGCGTCCATTTATCTGCCTTGAGCCAATCACGCTGATGGAACGCGATGGGGTGCAGCGCTTCGTCGCCAAACGCCTGGGCATAGATCTGCGAGAGTTGGGCCTCGGCCTCCTTCGGATCGGCCGGCAGCATGCTGATGTGCACGAACGCGTTGATCACGCCGAACGAGACATCCTCCGGCGAGTTGTCGTACGCCCAAAGTACCGCCCCCCCCGGTTGAAAAATCCAGCCATTCAAGCCCTTGTCGCGCCAGAACGCTTTCTTGTAGACATGCGTCGTCTTGCGTCCGGGCGCAAACGCCGGCCAGCGGCGCTGCATTTCGTGGCGTTTCTCCGGCAGCGGCGGGTCGAAGGCAATCTGGTTGCACAGCATCGGCGCGAGCGCGACGATCACGTTGCGCGCACGAACCACACCGTTCGCGGTATGAATGGCGACCGGTCCGTTCTGCCAGTTCTCGACGCGCAGCACGGGGGTCGACAGCCTCACCTTGTCACCCAGCGCCTGCGCCATCTTGATCGACAGGATCTGCGAACCGCCGGAGATGCGGGTCTGTTGCGCGCCGCCCTTGACCGCTTCGAGCCGGTCGTAATTGCATTCGGCTGAATTGACCATCGACAACCAGTGCAGCAGCGACAGTCGCGCCGGCGAGGCGCCACCCGTGATCGCCAAGCCGGTCGACCAACCGATCTGGTCTGCGTTTGCGATGTTCTTTTTCACCAGCCAGTCGCCGACCGACATCGCGTCGAACTCGGCGGCGCGCGGCGATTTCCACGGCGCGCCGCACGGCACGCTCTTGGCCAGCTCCTCGAGTTCATGCGCAATCTTCGGATCCGTGCCGAACCCGCCCTCGGTATCGACTGCGGCATGAGCGTCACCGGCCAGCATCATGGTCTTACCCTGCCAGTAGGTGGGAAATGTGCCGACGCCCAGCTCGCGTGCCAGATCAGCAACCGCGGTCTGACCCGGCCCGATCCATTGGCCGCCCGATTCCGAGAAGTAGCCGTTGCCGAGGTCGTGGTTGAGGGTACGTCCGCCGACGCGGTCGCGCGCCTCCAGCACCACGAAGGACTCGCATCCGGCACGCTTCAAGTCACGGGCCGCGGTCAGGCCGGCCAGCCCAGCACCGATGATGACCACTTCGAGCACGTCGCGCTCATCGCTCGCGGCAATTGCGGCGCTCGCCACCTTCGGCAGTACGGCTACCGTCGCCGCGGCTGTCACGGATGCGGCCATACCGAGAAAGCCGCGACGCGTGAGTGCGGCCGCCTCTGGCGTCTCATCGCGCTTCGTTGGAATATCGTCCATGTTGTCTCCTGCCTAGCTTGAAAAATTGGGCGCTCTAGCGGCTTGCGATGTATTGCGCCAGGTCTTCAATATCCTGTTGCGACAGCACTCTGACGACCGCCGGCATCGCGCCGGTGGCATCGCGTCGCGCACCGCTCTTGAAGCGCGTCAACTGATCGATGAGGTAGTCATGGCCTTGCCCGGCCAATCGCGGATAGACGTCCTTCCCCTCCAACTGCTGCCCGTGACAGGCGGCGCAGTTGTTGGCCTTGATCAGTGCTTCGCCACGTGCCACGCGCGCTGCATCGGCACGGAAGGTCGTATTCGGCAGCGGCGCCGTCTTCGAGAAAAACGCCACCAGACCGTCCAGCTCGCGCGGCGACATGCTCAGCGCCATCGGCGTCATGTTTGGATCGCTGCGTTCGCCGCTGGCGAATGCCGCAAGCTGCTTCTTGAGATAAGGCTCCGGCTGCCCCGCCAAGTGCGGATAGATCTGGCTACCCGCATTGCCTCCGTAGCCATGACAGCCAATGCACGCTTCGCTCGGACGTGGCCAGGTACCACCGGCATGCGTGTCATCCTGCGAGATCTGGTTGACCTGATGACCCAGTTGCAGCAGCCTGTAAAGTTCCGGCCCGTACATGATGCCGGCGATCACGGCGACAGCTAACAGCAGCCAGCCCGAGAGGATGAGCATCCGCTTGCCGCGGCTGCGTGGTTTCGTTTTCGTCGTCGTATTCATCATGCCCTCTTCGCTGCCGAGGCTTGCAGCGCCTGCAATGCTGCCTTGTGGCCGGAACGCACTGCGCCATCCATGTAGCCCGCCCAGATGTCTGCTGTTTCCGTGCCCGACCAGATCAGCCTGCCAACCGACGGATGCAAGGCTTCACCGTACTGGGTGAGAAAGCCGGGTGGCATCGGCGAGACGCAGGTCAGCGTCCATGGATCTGCCTTGCCCCAGTCGCGGTCGTGATAGGCCACGGGATGCAGCGCCTCGTCACCGAGCGCCTCGGCATAGATGCGCGTCAATTCGGCCTCGGCCACCTTCGGATCGGATGGCAGTAAGCCGGTGTGCACAAACGCGTTGATCACACCGAACGAGAGATCCTCCGGCGAGTTGTCATAGGCCCATAGCACCGGCCCCTTGATTTGAGCGATCCAGCCGCTCAGCCCCTTGTCGCGCCAGAACGGCTTCTTGTAGACATGGGCTGTCTTGCGCATCGGCGCATAGGCGGGCCAGCGCCGCTGCATCTCGTGGCGTTTTTCCGGCAGCGGCGGATCGAAGGCGATCTGGTTGCACAGCGGCGGCGAGAGCGCGACGATCACGTTGCGCGCACGGATCACGCCATTCGGGGTGTGGATGGCAACCGGCCCGTTCTGCCAGTTTTCAATGCGCAACACGGGGGTCGACAATCGGACCTTGTCGCCCAGTGCCTGTGCCATCTTGATTGACAGGATCTGCGAACCGCCCGAGAGACGGGCCTGCTGCGCACCACCACTGGTGCCTTCGAGCCGCTCGTACTTGCAATCGGCCGAGTTGATCATCGACAGGTAGTACAGGAGCGATAGTTTCGTCGGCGAGGTGCCGCTCGTCAGTCGCAAGCTGGATGCCCAATCGATCTGGTTCTCCGGCGCGATGTTCTTTTTCGCCAGCCAGTCGCCGACCGACATCACATCCCATTCGGCGGCATGCGGCGACTTCCACGGCGCCCCCGACGGCACGCTCTTGGCCATCGCCTCGAGTTCGCGCTGAAACTTCGGATCCGTACCGGGTACGCCTCCGATATCGATCGCGGCGCGTGCATCGCCGGCCAGCATCATGGACTTGCCTTGCCAGTAGGTGAGGAACGTACCGACGCCGAGCTCGCGCGCCAGATCGGCGACTGCGGTCTGGCCTGGCCCAATCCATTGGCCGCCTGCTTCCGAGAAGTAGCCGTTGCCGAGATCGTGGTTGAGGGTGCGTCCGCCGACGCGGGCGCGCGCCTCCAGCACAACGAAGGATTCGCATCCGGCACGTTTCAGGTCACGCGCCGCCGTCAGGCCTGCCAGCCCGGCGCCGATGATGGCCACCTCGAGCACGCCGCGCTCATCGCTTGCAGCACTCGCAGCGCTCGCCACCTTCGGCAGTACCGCCGCCGTTGCCACGGCCGTCACCGACGCGGCCATGCCGAGAAAGCCGCGACGCGTGAGCGCGGCCGCCTCCGGCGCCTCATCGCGTTTCTTTGCAATAACGTCCATCTTGTTTCCCGCCTAGCTTGAAAAATCTGCGTGGTCTATCGGCTTGCGATGTATTGCGCCAGGTCGTCGATATCCTGTTGCGACAGCGCTCTGGCGACTACCGGCATCGAGCCGGTGGCATCGCGGCGTGCGCCGCTCTTGAAGCTGGTCAGCTGATCGCGCAGATAGCCGTAACCCTGCCCGGCCAACCGCGGATACAGGTCCTTGCCCTCCAACTGCTGACCATGACAAGCGGCGCAGTTGTTGGCCTTGACCAGCGCCTCGCCGCGCGCCACGCGTGCCGGATCCGCCTGGAACGTCGTGTTCGGCAGCGGCGTCATCTTCGAGAAATGCGCCGCCAAGCCGTCAAGCTCGCGTTGCGACATGCTCACCGCCAGCGACGTCATGGTCGGATTGCTGCGCTCGCCGCTGGCGAAGGCGGTGAGCTGTTTCTTCAGGTAGGCCTCCGGCTGACCCGCCAAGCGCGGATAGGTCTGTGCACGTGCATTGCCCCCATAACCATGGCAAGACACGCACGCTTCGCTGGCGCGCGGCCATGGACCGCCGACACGCGTGTCCTCCTGCGTGATCTGATCGAGCTGCTTGCCAAACTGCAGCAGGCCATAGAGCTCCGGCCCGTACATGACGCCGCCGACCACCACTGCGGCCAACAGCAGCGCGCCCCCCAGCACCAGAATCCGCTTGCCGCGGCCGCGTGATTTCGTTTTCGTGTTCGTCATGCTTTCAGCTCTGCCACGGCCTGAAGCGCCTGCAATGCCGCCTTGTGGCCCGACCGTATGGCACCGTCCATGGTGGTAATCCAGATTTCCGCGGTTTCCGTACCTGCCCAGATCAGCCGGCCGATTGACGGATGCAGCACATCGCCGTACTTGGTGAGAAAGCCCGGAGGGATGGGCGATGTGCAGCTCAGTGACCAGTTGTCAGCCTTGCCCCAGTCGTGCTCGTGGTACGCGACAGGATGCAACGCCTCGTCGCCAAACGCCTGGGCATAGATGCGCGAGAGCTCGGCTTCGGCAGCCTTGGGGTCGGACGGCAGCACGCCGTTGTTCGCAAAGGCCGAGATCACGCCGAACGAGACATCTTCCGGCGAGTTGTCGAAGGCCCATTGGACCGGCCCCTTCAATTGCACGACCATGCCGTTCAAGCCCTTGTCGCGCCAGAACGCTTTCTTGTAGACATGCGCCGTCTTGCGCATCGGTGCATAGGCAGGCCAGCGGCGCTGCATTTCCCGGCGCTTTTCCGGCAGCGGCGGATCGAAGGTGATCTGATTGCACAGCGGCGGCGAGAGCGCGACGATCAAACTGCGCGCGCGGATCACGCCCTTCGCGGTGTGGAGGGTCACCGGTCCGTTCTGCCAGTTCTCGATGCGCAGCACCGGGGTCGACAGGCGCACCTTGTCGCCCAGCGCCTCGGCCATCTTGATCGACAGGATCTGCGAGCCACCCGCAATGCGGCTCTCCTGTGCACCGCCCTTGACTGCTTCGAGCTGCCGGTAATTGCATTCAGCCGAGTTGATCAGGGACAGATAGTGCAGCATCGATAGTTTTTCCGGTGCAGTACCCGTCGTCAGCTGCGCGGCGAGCGCCCAGCCGATTTGGTCTTCCGGTGTGAGGTGCTTGGTTGCCAGCCAGTCGGCTAGCGACATGGCGTCGAACTCGGCAGCACGCGGTGACGTCCACGGCGCGGCGGTCGGCACGCTCCTGGCCATCTCCTCGAGCTCGCGCCGCAGCTTCGGATCCGTGTCAAAGCCGCCATCGATTGCGATGGTCGCGCGTGCGTTGCCGGCAAGCATCACGGCCTTGCCCTCCCAGTACGTTAGGAAGGAGCCGACCCCCAGCTCGCGAGCCAGATCGGCAACCGCAGTCTGGCCGGGCCCGATCCATTGGCCACCCGCTTCCGAGAAGTAGCCGTTGCCGAGATCGTGGTTGAGGGTCCGTCCGCCGACGCGGTCGCGCGCTTCCAGCACAACGAAGGACTCGCACCCCGCACGCTTCAGGTCACGTGCCGCGGTCAGGCCGGCCAGCCCGGCGCCGATGATGGCCACTTCGAGCACGTCGCGCTCGTCACCGGCGGCACTCACAGCGCTCGCCACGTTCGGCAGTACTGCTACCGTCGCCACTGCCGTCACCGATGCGGCCATGCCGAGAAAGCCGCGCCGCGTGAGCGCAGCCGCCTCGGGCGCCTCATCGTGTTTCTTTGCAATGTCGTCCACCTTGACTCCCCGTGCCCAACTTGAAAAATCTGCGTGATCTATTGGCTTGCGATGTATCGCCCACAGCCGTCGATATACTGTTGCGACAGCGTGCTGACGCCCTCGGGCATCGCGCCAGTGGCATCCGGCCCGCACCGCTCTTGAAGCGATAGAGCCCCCGCCCATGCGATCCATGGGAGGGACGGATGCACTGGAGTCAGTCGAAGTGGCCGACCTCGACAAAGTCGTCCTGCTGGAGCAACGCCTGCGGGTCAGTCATCACCCCGTTGCGCTCGACAAATCCCGCATAGGTCGTGCTGCACGACCACCCAAGCAGCCGCTGCATTTCCTCAGGAAAGCGCTTGACGCGCTCGATCGGCAATGTCAGGTAGTGGTTCTCTTCCTGTCGCAAGATCGCGAGGTCATACGACATGGTCAGTCCCGTGCGCGGCGTATTGCTACGGTTCTGACCACCTCCGTGGTACGTCGAACCGATGAAGATCAGCGCATCGCCCGCGTCCATCGAGGTCGGGATCGCCTCTTCTTGCTTTGGCATGCGTTCGTCATCCCACTTGTGGCTGCCCGGGATGACCAAAGTCCCACCGTTCTCTTCAGAAAAATCGGTGATGGCGATCATGATCTGCACGCGAGCCTCTCGGTTGTAGCCGGGGTGCCGCCAAAGCCAGACCGAATCGTCACGGTGCAACGGTTGCACGCCTTGACCAGGGCGAATCTGAATGGCCTGCGTCACACCCACCTGAATATCGGGCGCCACCTCGACCTGGTTCTCTCCACTCCAGAGCTTGATCGGCTTCTGCAGGATGAGGCGTGCGGTTTCGAGATACAGCGGGTTCAGCGCGACGTCGACCATATGGTCGGTGCGTGCAAACAGACGTGACAGCCGCCGCGTTTGTGCACCGGCAAAGTACTCGTCCACCCCGTTCGGGGTCGCTTCGAGCATCGGAAGAAGTTCCTGCTTCAGGTTCTCGAGCAGGCTGGGGCTGAGGAAGCCCTTCACGATCACACCGCCGTCCGCTTCAATGGCGGACGCGAGTTCAGAGGGCGCGGCTGAATTGGGGAAACGCTTAACGGACATGGTGTTACCTCACGATGATATTGAAGACTGAACAACTGCGAACCCGCTTCGATCGCTTCCCCGTTGATAAAGCTGACCTCACTGGAGGCAAGGAACGCATAGACGTTTGCGATTTCATTTGGCGAGCCCAGGCGGCGCTGCCAGCAGTTGGAGCGGAATCCTTCGAGTACCTTGTCAGGCATCGATTTCTGGAACCTTCAGGCTGAAGCGTCGCGCACCTTGCGGTTCACCCAATCGTCCATCGCGTTCGCGCCGACCAGTAGCCCATTGATGAAGCACCACCGGAACGGCTCGGGCGGCAGCGAGGGCGTGTCGTGGTGCAACGCAGTCAGCAGCGGCGGCTCGGTGCCGCGAATGTGCTGGGCAATCATGTGCCCCACCATGGATTGACTGGCTACACCATGCCCAGAACACCCTGCGGTGTAGTAAATGTTCTGGTTCGCGCCGCTTCTGCCGACCACGGGAAGTGCGTCGCCGGCGGCGCTGATATAGCCGCTCCAGCAGTGCCGCAATGCGACGTCCTTCAAAATCGGCAAGCGCTCATGGAGGTTCGTCCTCAATTCACGATACTGATCGTAGGCGGGCACATTCGGCGTCTTTGAGCCGTATGGATAGTGGATGCGCTTGACGGTGGAGATGATCGTGTTGCGTGCCGTCAGGCGGAAGCTTTCCATGGCGTAGTGGCCGGTGATGATGCCTTCGCGCCTTGGCCAACCCAGCGACGCCAGTTGCGCTTTGGACAGCGGCTCGGTCTCGATTGCCGAGATCCGCAATGGCACCACCTTGTTTGCAAGCAAGCCGAGCTGCGGGGTGTAGGCATTGGTGGCAAACATCAGCACCGGGGCGCTGACGCTACCGCCCGGGGTCTTCACCTGGATGACGGGGCCTTCCGTGTAAGACAGCAGCGGCGTGTTCTCGTAAAGCTTCACGCCGGCCCGCAGTGCCGCACGCCGCAGCCCCATCACGTATTTGCCGGGGTGGAGCGTGCCGCCAGTCGGTGTGTATTCGCCAAACAGGAACGCGGGGGGGATCCCGCGCGCGCGCATCTGCGCCTGATCCAGAAACTCCGACTTATGGCCGTGTTCGGCACCGATCTGCATCTCCTCGCGGATCTTCTTTTCCTGCGATGGATGCACGCCCACACGGATCCATCCGGACTGCACGTACTCGCAGTCGATATCGTGTTCCTTGAGCTTGCCTTCGACGAAGCCGACTGCGTCGTCGTAGTAGCGGACGATCTGCGTCGCCTGCTCCTTGCTGATATCCCGGAGCATCAGATCGTATTCGAGCCCCATGGCGCCGGCCAGATAGCCCGCGTTGCGGCCGCTTGCGCCAAAGCCGGGAAACTCACGCTCAATGACAACCACTTTCGCGCCCTGCTTGGCGAGCTCCACTGCCGCGGAAAGGCCTGCGAAACCGGCGCCGGCGATCACCACATCCGCGCTGACATCGCCTTCGAGCGCAGGTTGCATGTCGTCGGGCTTTTCAACCCATCCCCCAAGCGCCCGATACTTTTCGAGGTCGGCTCGCTCTTTGCCGTCTTCCACCGGTTCCGTGCGCGCACTTTGCATCGCCGCCACGGCAGGCACGACAACGGCCGCGGCTGCCGCACCTTTCACGAAATTGCGCCGGGTCATTCCCGCACGCTCAGCTGGCTCTTCCTGCTTTGACTCGACAACCGTGCTCATTTCAGACTCCCTCAATCCTTGCTCAAAATGTGGACAACCTGTGCCGCCTCTTCGATGCCCTGACCCTGGCGCATACCGGCCTCGCCACGCAGTGGTGTAACCGGCTCATAGAGCTGGCCGGTGCCGGCGTGAATGGATGCGCGACGGTGCACTGCACATCCGTTGAAGCCGGCTCTCATGTCCGGGGGAAAGAGAAGCGACGCCGCCCTTCTCCTGTTTCACCACCAAGTTGGGAAGGCGTGCAGCACCTCTCGGAACCCGCATGCAAAGCAGCACTGCGATGACTGAAATCCACCGGCTCCTCCGCATTTGATACCAATCAAGCATGAACGTATCTTCAGCCCTAGAATTACGTTATGACGGCCTAATATTAACGTCGCTACGGCCTACAATCAAGGACGAAGACGCTAGGGAAAACACCGACCAAGCGCGACGCAAACGGTGTCATGCCGACTCAACTTCGCACGCTGCAAGGTGCTGCGTAGCGCAGCAGACCAACTAAGGGGCTTCGCAGTGCAAGGTTGGCGCGGACAGTCGTCCGCTACGTGCTTGAGTTAAAGACGTAGGCGAGCGCCCGGCGCACGCAAGCAGTCATCTCTTATGCACAAAGGCAGCGGAGAAAGAAGCGGCGTTTTTCCTCTTCCGTCGGATAGGCCTATAATCTGCAGAAGTCTTGTACAAGCCATGGGAGAGTCGACGTGCAAAATAGCGCGATCAAGCGAGGAGCCCCTGACCATTCGGAGGGAGCCAAGTCCGAGGTGCGGCCGTCAACGCGGCGCAATCGGGAACAGCGCATTCGGGAGATCATTGATACCGCCCGCCAGGTCTTTCAGGATGACGGCTATGCCGGGTTCGCAATACGTCGTGTAGCGGATCGCATGGGCATCACCCATGGAAATCTCCAGTACTACTTTCGAACGACAGAAGAATTGCTGCGCACCGCGGTCCCGGCCTATATGAGCCAGGTCATGGAGGACTACACAGCGATTGCGAATCGTCCGGGCACGGGGGCAGCACAACGTTGCTCCGTGCTGATCAATCGCATCTTCCAGAACATCAACGAGACCGATCTGCCGAAATTCATGGTGGAGATCTGGGCATTCGCCTCGCATGACGCCTTTGTCGCGGAACTGCTGGACGATATGCAGGCGCGTTTTCGAGGCATCTTTGCGAAGTTACTGTCGGAGCTTCACCCCACGTTGAACAGCGAAGAATGTCTGGTGCGTGCCGCCGTCATCGGCGCCCAGATGGACGGCATGACGCTATTTGCATCGCACGGCGATTACCCGGGAAGAGACTATGTCGAACTCGCTCGTGTTGCGAAGCGCGCCGTAAAGATGGTCGTGAGTGCTTCAGCAGCGACGCTGAAAAACGAGGTGCCCCTTCGTCGTCCACGCACGCTTCACGACGGTAGCGATCTCCGTGTCAGCGTTTTTGGATCTGACGGGTATCTACAACCGGCCCTACTGGAATTGCGCGTGCGTCAGTCGGCTCAAGACACCTTCCACTATCGGCCGACAGCCCAGGGGAAGCGTAGAGAGATCAAGATTAACGAGATCATCTCCATCGCCGCCAACCTGCTGGCGACGGAAGGCTATGCAAACTTCACCTTGGCACGGGTGGCAAGAGAACTTGGCGTCCTGCCATCAGTGCTTCAGAACTATTTCCCGACCCATGACGACTTGCTTCGCTCGACGATGGAGGCGGTGGGGCAGGCTTATCTGGACCGCTACTCGGAGATCGGCAAACCAAGCGACAAGCCGACACAGGAGCGCATGCTCGAAATTGCCGCAGAAAACTTCAACGAATCCTGTGTTCCTGCGGTACAGCAACTCTGGTCGGAGATGTGGGCGCTGGCCCAGCATTCAGAGATCACGCGTGAGTATGTGAGAAACGGCTATGCCGCCTATCGGGTGATCTGGGCCGATCTCATCCGCGAACTCGACGCGTCGGCAACCGCGCGGGAATGCCTTGCTCGCGCGACACTCATCACAGCACTGCTGGACGGTGTAACGATGCTGCGGTTTGACGCTCAGCATCAATCCGTGAGCGAGGACCGCGCATTCGAACTGGTGATGGTGATGACAGCACTTATCGCGCAGGGACGCATCGCTACCAACGACGTTCCATAAAGCAAGAGCATCAACAAGCCGCACGGATACGCCCATTGGCTGGCTGCCCGGAAGCAACCCGGACTCGAGATCGCGGCTGTATGTCCGACCGCCGACGCGGTCGCGCGCCAGATTCAAGAAGAATCCGACCCGCTTAGGAAAAAAGATGCCGTGCTGCCACGGCATCGAAAGACCCCAGAGGAGACCGAACCTAGGATCCAGGAGACGTCACCAGCGCACACATTCAATTGCACCGAATCGCTGTGCACTGTTCTAAAGAACCTCGGCGTCGTTGTGGTCAGACGCGACCCCAGCCAGGTGCTACGCCACCGCTGCCGAGGCACTTCTCATGCGTCAACGCAACTGCGTGAAATATGGGGGCCGGTACGGTTCGCCCGGCGTCAGCGACGAATCATTGAGCTCGCTAATGTCATAACCGAAGTTGCATCCCCCAGTCGGCAGGGGCCGGTAGAACAGCTTGTCGCCGTGGAACCGGTAGACCAGCGTATGGCGATCCGGGCAATCCGGGGTCACGGGAGCACCACCGTGCAGGGAGCCGGAGTGGAACACCAGCGCATCGCCCGGCTCAAGATCCCAGGAAAGGACATCCCACGACACAGGATCCTTCATGCGCTCAGCCTCAATGTTGGGCAGTTGGGGCCAATCGGTATTGGCCCACAACGGCTTGGTATGATTGTTCGGGTCGTCGTAGGAGGTACCGTTGTACTGAATGCCGAGGTGGGAGCCTCGCACGATTTCGAGCGCATTCTTGCGGGGAATCCTCTCGAAACAGGTCCAGATATTGAGCATCTGCGGCCCGCTCATTGGATAGTACGAAGTGTCCTGGTGCCACGGCGACCGGCCAGCCTTGCCGCCCTTCTTGATGAAGATTTCCTCACCGATCAACCACACATGCTCGGTGTCCCAGAGCGACGCCACAAGTGCATCGAGTTCCAACGCCTTGACCGTCGCAACGTGCACATCGCGGTTGTCAAAGTTGCCGTAGTCGTTGAAATGCTCGTCCGGCGTGCCTTCGAACGCGTAGCCGTGCTGTGCGCTCGGATGGGCGACCCCGTAGTCGAACGCCTCGCGCATTTGCTTGAGTCGCTCCGAGCGAAACAAGCCTCGGACGACGGTCGCACCATCACTAGCCAATTCCAGCTTCATCTGCGCAGTCACTTGCATGTCAATCTCCTCTTGCCTCGTTAAACCGATGTGTGCGAAACAGCATCACAAACGCGCTCAAAGCCCAGCGAGCACGCCATCCTTCGAAAACAGAATCGGCCTGCCGCCCGTATCGATCACCGCTGCCGTGACCGCTGCTCGGTCGGGGCGCTGAGCTACGTCGAACGGCGCACCGTCCTCGCGCTGCTTCATCACCAACCCATCCAGCCCAACCGCAAGGAGCCCCTTGCCCGATGCCACAAGACCGGTGATCGAACTCTTGGTCTCAGCCTTCAATGGTTGCCAGGTCGATCCGCCATCGCTGCTTTGGAACAGGCTGCCGAGCAGACCACCCACCACAATCCGCCCATCGGGCATGGCTACACCCGACCACAGCGAGCCCTTGCCGCCCGTTGCCAGGTAGTCCCAAGTGGCACCGCCATCGGCCGACTTGAGCACCGTCCCTTGCTCGGCCGAGATGTAGAGCGCGCCCTTACCATCCGCAAACACGTGGTACAGATTGCGGTCGGCCTTGCCACCCCCGGGTGGTTTTAGCAACGTCGTTTTGGTCCACGTCTTGCCACCATCATGAGTCTGCAGCATCAAAGACCACAGCCCAACCGCAATGCCGTCGTGGTCGTTCGTAAATAGCACAGAGAACAGCGGCTGATCGACGGCCGTGTCCATCCGTTGCTTTTGCCATGTCTCACCGCCATCGCTCGTCGCGAGAATCACACCCCACTGCCCGCCTGCCCAGCCGTGTTTTTCATCGGCAAAGGAGACAGCGGATAGCGTGGCGGACACCGGCACCGTGCGCGCCTGCCGATACGTGTTGCCTTCATCGTCGGAGAGCAGAACGATGCCGTGCTCGCCCACGGCGACGATGCGTTTTCCGGCGCGCGTGGCGTCCAGCAGCATCCTGTTGGTCGGCACTGGCCACGTATGCGCGGGCTTGGCGCTCCAGGTCGCGACCGTGCCTTCGGAGGGTGCTTGTGCAAGGACCACAGAAGCCGCGCACAGTGCAATGCTGGTAAAGATGGTTTTCATCATGGTTGCCTCCGGATCAGTGGTTCAACAGGCCCGGTGCACGCGCCGGCTTGCGCCGCGGGAACCAGCGCTCCAGCACCGAGGCCAGCGCTGGAAGTGCGGTCATCGCCATCACCAAGTTCACGATGAACATGAAAGCCAGCAGCTTGCCCATGTCCGCCTGGAACTTCAGGGCCGAGAAGCTCCATGTCGCCACACCGACGGCCAGCGTGATGGCAGTAAAGATCGTCGCCACACATTCGAACTCCAGCGCACGCTCCATCGCGCGCTCGATCGGGTCGCCCTCGGCCAGGTGCCGCTGCAGGCGGTTGTAGATGTACAGCGCGTAGTCCACGCCGATGCCCACCGCCAGCACCATCACCGGCAAGGTCGCCACCGTCAGGCCGATCTTGAGTTCCTTCATGAACCAGTAACCAATGAAGGTGGCCACCGTCAGCGGCACGCAGCACGCCAGCATCGAGCGCCAGTCGCGGTAGGCCAGGAACACCAGGATCACGATGGCTGCGTAGACGTACAGCATCATCGGCAGCTCGCTGTGTTCCACCTCGTCATTGGTGGCGGCCAGCACGCCGGCATTACCCGCTGCGAGGCGGATCTTGATACCCGGGAACGGATGCGATGCGCGGTACTGCTTGATGTCATCCAGGATCCGGTTGATCGTCGTCGCCTTGTGATCGGTCAGGTAAAGATGGACAGCCGTCATGCTGCAATCCGCCGTCATGAAGCCCTTCAGGCGTGCCACATCGACCGACACAGCCCCATAGTTCTCGGGGTCGATCGGCACGACGTTCATCTTTGGATAGTCTTCGTTGTAGCCCGCGTTGTAGGTGCGCAGCATCCCCGAGTACGACTGGGCGGACACTACGCCCGGCTCGGTGCGCATGGCGGCGGTGAACTCGTCCTCATACAGGCCGGCCGCCGGGTTGTCACAAGCCTTGCCGCTCGACTCGATCGCCACCGACAACCAGTCGAGGCCCATGTCGTAGTTGCCGGCAATCGACGCCGCATCCCGGTTGAAACGCGCTTCCTCGCGCAGCTCCGGCGCGCCCGGCTGCAGCGTGCCGATCACACGGTCGCGGCTCTGCCAGACCGCGAGCCCAAACACCACCAACGTGATCAACAGCGTGACGCCGGCGTACTTCGGCTGGGCGACCTTTGACAGAGGACGCAGGACCGCCGAGCGCCAAGCCGCACGCTTTAGTGCGCTCTGCGCATAAGCCTGCGTGAAGTTGAAGCACGAGGCAGCCACCGGCAACAGGATCAAGTTCGTCACGATCTTGTAGGCCACACCCAGCGATGCCGTGATCGCCAGCTCCCGCACCATGGGAATCGGGATTAGCAGCAGCGTGATGAAGGATACGAACGCGGTAACGAGGGCCAGCACACCGGGGATCAGCAAGCCGCTGAAGCTGTGGCGGGCGGCGTCGTAGGAACTATTGCCGCGGGCAATCTCGCGCACGATGAAGTTCACTTGCTGCACGCCGTGCGACACCCCGATGGCGAACACCAGGAACGGCACGAGCACCGCCAGCGGATCAAGCCCGAAGCCCAGCAGCCGCAGCGTGCCGAACTGCCAAACCAGCGACGACAGCGAGCACACAATCAGCAGCACCGTGAAGCGCACCGAATGGCAGTACCAGTACACCGAAAGGGCCGTCAGTAGCAGCGCGATCGCGCAGAAGACGAGCACACCCTTGGCGCCATCCGCAATGTCCCCAATTTGCTTGGCGAAGCCGATGATCTGGACCTCGTATCCCGCATCTTCGAACGGCTTGCGGATCTTGTCTTCGAGCGTGTGGTTGAACGCCACGTAGTCGAGCACCTTGCCGGCGCTATCGCGCTCGTTCAACTCAGCGGTGATCATCGCGCTGTCTTCGTTGTGCGAGACAAGCGTGCCGACATAGCCGCCGAGCGTAGTCGCGCGACGAATGCTCGCAACGACCTCAGGCGTCAGTTGATCCGGCGTGATGTTGCCCGAGATGATCGGCTCGGCGCGGAAGCCTTCTTCGGTGATCTCGTTGACGAACGCGTTGGGCGTCCACAGCGAGCGCACACCGATGCGATCCACGTTCGGCAGGTAAATGACGGCCTGGGTCACGTTGTACAGACGTGTGAGCCCCTCCGGCGTCCAGATGGAACCCTTTTTCGCGCGTACCACCACCGTGATGCGATTGGCCCCAAGCAGATCGTTCCGGTACTTCTGGAACGTCTGGATGTATTCATGGCCGATCGGCATCTGCTTCTCAAAGCCCGCATCCATGCGCAGTTGCACGGCGAAGACTGCCATCCCTGCGGTGAACAGACCGATCACCACGAGCACGATCGCGCGGTGGCCGAAGAAGGCTTTTTCCAGCCCCGCAACAAGACGATTCAACACGACACTACCCCTTCAAGTATTTCTGGCTGCGCACCGCGTGCGCCGCTGCCCAACACGAACGCGTCAGAAGTTGCGCGTGACGAATGCGCCGATGAAGTTGCGATCCGAGTACGGATTGCCGACCGTGTTGTGGCCACCCCAGAACGCCGTGAAGTTGATGCCCGCTTGCCACACCGTCGGGTTCTGGTTGAACAGCACGTAGAAGTTGGCCGACTTCGCGCCCTGCATGTAGTTCGCGTTGAAGGTGGGCGTATAGCCGTACAGGCCCGCGTTGAACGTCACACCCGGCGTGACCTGCCAGCCCGGGATCAGCGTGCCGTCATAAGTCCAGTTGAAGTCGACTGTCACGCCGCCCGAGGCGGCCGTACCCTGGCGCATGCCGATGGGGTAGCCCGCGCCCGAGTTGTTGTTCAGCCACGTTAAGTAGCCAGCCTGGGGTGCCTGCATGACCTGCACGCTGTTTACGGTGCGTGTCACGCTGCCACCCAGGCCTGGGTAGTAGACCATCGTGGCCTCGGCGGTCAGCGTGGCCGACTGCGCTCCGATCATCTTGAGGAACGGATACTCGCTGCGGGTGAGCGCCAGAATGCCGTTGATGCCGAACTGCAGCTTCTTGCGATCAACCCACTGCTGGCAGTCGACACCGGCCGGGTTCACGTTCAGGTCCATCGGTCCGCCTGCGCCGTAGCAGCCCGAGAGCGCCACCGCGTCACGCGGGCGATACGACAGTTCCGTCCCCACTGCCCACGGCCCAACCGGGAAGTTCGCGCTGATACCAAACAGCTGACGATTCTGCTGATACGACCACTGCGCTGTGTTGTTCGCGAACGAGGTCAACACGGGCGACTTGTCGGTGTAGTTCTCGTAATAGAAGGCGAAGTTCGCGTCGATGGAGGTCGGCACGTAGTTGAACTTCACACCGAACTGCGGCTTGTACTTCGAAGGCTGCTTGTTGGAGACCGGCAGCCCGATCGAGAACGATGGGGCCCCGGCGAAGTCACCATTGACCAGGCCGTTGTTGATTGCCGCAATAGTGCCCGGGTCATGGCTGTTCAAACCGTTCTGGCCTGCGACCGTGCCCGCGCTCGGGCCATTCGCGTTGAAATTGGTCGTGTTCACGGTGAACGGCTCAGCACCACGGCCCACAACGTTGGACGCCGACCAGAAGGAGCCAACCGGCGGCATGCGGTTGCCGTTCTGGATGAACTGGTAGTAGGCCTCGGTGCTGAAGCCATGTGAGAGATTCGTGGCAAAGCTCACCATCGGCGCGGGTAGCAGCGCCTGCTTGAGCTGCGAGCCCGGAATCAGCAACTTCTGGATATCAAGCGAGTTGGTGGCATTGATGCCGCCCATGGCAAACATGCTCTCGCCCCAGTTGATGACCTGGTTGCCGATACGGACGTGGGCGTTCTGATCCGCCACGGTAAAGTCCTTTTGCGCCCATAGATCAAGCACGCGCGCGTCGTAAACCACCTGCGCCCTCGCATCACTCGACAGTGGCGTGCGCTCGGTGTTCTTGGCCATGAAGTCGTACATGCCGGTGCCGCGCGCCATGAACTTCAGGCCCTCGCTGGGCATCGTCAGCAGCAGCTCGCTGGTCGCGCTCAGGTACGTGCTGTAGGGCTTCCATCGGCGATAGTTCAAATCGCCGTTGTCGCCCGCGCCCCACTGGTCGGTGTTGGCCGCCGCACCGCAGCCGTTTGCGTTCGGATCGCCCGTGAGTGCGCAGCTCGGGCTTTTTGTCCGCGTTGCCACACCGGCTGTGATGTTGCTTACCAGTGATCCCTTGACCGCGTCGTCCCCGCCAAAGGTGAAATCGTAGGCATATGCGCTTGACGCAGTGGCCCCCAGAACGGCGAGCGAGATCGCGCTCCGCCGAAACATCGTCGTTGTTTTCATCGTGATTCCTCCAACCCGTTTTGATACCGGCACGCCCCTCCTCAAGTGCGTGCCGGTCCCCGCTCATGCGGCCACGTTCAGCGCTCGCTCACCGCGCGCAGGGTTTCGGCCGTGAAGAAGTCCGTCTTGAAGCGCGGATCATTGATCTGCTCGTACCAATGGATGTCTTTGCCCTGCCCGAACGTCGTTTGATCCATCACGTAACGGCCATTGCTGAGGTCGTACATCGCGAAGGGCATGTTGTCGCACGTGCCGCCCAACTCCCACACCGGAATCGGGTAGCTCTCGCGCACCTTCCACAACTTGCCTTGGGCGTCATAGTCTTCGCCGATGAGGGCTAGCCAGCTGTCTTCATCGAGGTAGAAGGCCTTCTTGGATGCAACGTGGCGCGCGCTCGGTTTGAGCGTGGCCTCAACCACCCAGACGCGGTGCATCTCGTAGCGACGGTTGGCCGAAGCAATGCCATCGGGCGTGGCAACGTCGTGCAGGTTGGTTTTGAACTTGTACATGCCGAACGCGTTGTACGGCACCAGCAGTTCCTTCTTGCCGACGAGCTTCCAGTTGAACCGGTCGATGGTGCCGTAGAACATGTTGGCCTCATCGATCAGGTACTGGTTCTCCATGCCAATGACCGGCGCATCGTGCGTATAGGCCGGCATGCGACGAACACGTCGCTGGCCCGGGAAGTAGTAGAACGTCTCCGAAGGCTTGTTGAAATACTGACGTTGCACGAACGCCTGCCCAGCGAGCGCCGGTGGCGATTCCATCTTGAAGAAGGCCGCACTGCTCAGTTGATCAACATCCTGCGGCGTCGTCTTGCCCGGCTTGCCCCAGGGGAAGAAGGCATGCTGCGGAGAGATCACGTCGATCCATTCGTTGCTGCCCGGGCGCGGGGAAATGGAGGTGACCATCTTCGGCCATTCCAGACCCTCACCGTGGTAGCGATACATATAGTTCAGGATCGCCTCTGCGCCGTTCTTGGGCTGGGGGAACGCAACACCAGGAAGGGTCGCGGTCTGCATCTGCTCTCCCGTCGAATCGAGCTTCGCTCCCGTCGCGTTCGCCTTAGAGTTCTGCGCAACGAAGTCAGGCACCTGGCATTCGCGATGCGACGGATACACATCCATGCGATAGCCCTTCTTCTGCTTGAGGAGCTGGATCTGGCCGGGCGTCAGCTTGTCTGCGTACTTGTCGATGTTCGATGCATCGATCGAGTACAGCGGCTTCTCGTTCTTGTGCTTCCAGAAATCGCCGCGGTACTTGCCCCACTCCCATCCGGCTTCGGGGGATTGCTTGCCAGCGTAGGCCGAGACGCTACCGTCCTTGCTGGCAGAGCGATCAGCGCCCTCGGGTGTGAGGTCTTCCGCCATGGCGGCGGTGCCGATCACACAACATACTGCGGCCGCGATAGCGGATACGACTCCAATGCGTTGCTTCTTCATCATGGGCTCCTTCCAATATCTCTCGCCTTGCAGCCAGCATGTCCGGCCGCCTCAAGCGCTCATTCCTCTCCGGATCCGGCCACGGCCATTGCGCGAATCTCGATAAGCAATCCATGCAAGGCCAACTGCGTCACCCCCACCGCTGACCACGACGGATAGCGGCTCGGAAAGTACTGGTCCTTGACGGCGACAAATGCATCGATGTCGCCATGCAGGTCCGTGTGAAACGTCGTGAGCTCAACAACATCGGCCAGGCTTGCGCCCGCCTCTTCGAGAACGCGCTTCAGGCATTCGAATGCGATCTGCGCCTGCGCTTGCATCCCCTGCGCAGGCTTCATGTCGGCGTCCACCCCAACCTGGCCAGACACCCACACCATGTCGCCCACACGCGTTGCCGGCGAGAAGTGATACGCGTCGTAGTGCCCTTGGAAAGGGGCCGGGACGATCGATTGACGCCTATTGCTCGCTGCCATGGCTTGAGCCTCCCTGCATAGATGCGTTGATGGAAACAGGTGCGCGGAGTGGAAGAAAACGCCAATAGCGCTGTTGCCCCGGCATGTGTTTTCGGGCTGCCATTTGAAGATCGCCTCGCCGCCAAGAAAGCCAGCACGGGCGCGTGACGCGCGGTGCGGTACCGACCTGGGCGACACCCAACTGAGCATCGCCTTACGAGTACGTATTGACGGCCTACACATAGCGTTTGTATGGCCTAATATTAGCGTTGCACTGGCCTATCTGCAAGGTGGGAAAAGCTAGGGAAAATACCAACCAAGCGGGACGCAAACGATGTCCAACCGGTTCATTACGCGTGCTGGTGTGGATTCGGCGGTTCGATCGCCGCAGCGCAACGCTTCAGCACGCGCGAGTGTCGCGTTGCCATCGGAGGGAGGGCCGGAACTGGAGCGACTGAGGGAGGCGCACTCGCGACAACGCCGGCTCCATCGCCAGGAGCGTCGAGAATTCCGTGTTCAAGGGGGCTGAGATTCACGCGGGCGGTCGACCGAACCGATCCGCGCATGGTAAGGCGAATGGGGTCATGCCTTGCACGCCTGGCAAATTGCCGAAGTGCGAGTCAAGACCGGCAGGATCGGCGCGGCATGCCTGGCGCAGCGATCAGCACACGCGCTAGCTCGCGTGCCACACGTCAGGAGAAGGCGACCTCATCGTCACCCATCAGAAGCAACGCTTCACGAATGCGAAGAAAGTCGGCGAATGAATAAGCCCGCACGCTCTAGCAGATTCTGCGCAGTGCTGATGCGCCCTGCCGCCGTGAAGATGCCGTGCATGTGACGAGGCAGGTGGTGATGCTCCAGCAAGCCACCTGCCCGCGCCGCCATTGCCGCGTATTCAATGCCTTCGTCGCAGAGTGGGTCCAGGCCAACCGTGGTGATAAACATCGGAGGCTGACGGCGGCCCTCTGCGTGTAGCAGCGGCGACAAGGCAGGCTGGTCAAGCGGTGTGCCTGCGGGCACGTACAGATCACGGAACCATTGCATCGATTCTGCGACGAGCGGCAGTCCGCCCTGGAAGCGGCCATAGGACGGCCGGCTTGCTGTAAGGTCCGTCACCGGATAGAGCAGCACCTGGCCTACGACCTGGTACGCCCCTGTAGCCGGCGCGTTGCTGATGATGGTCGCCATACTGCCGCCCGCGCTATCGCCAGCCAGCACCACGCGGCTGGCGTCAATGGACAACGCAGCCGCATTGGCTACCAGATAGCCGAGTGCCTGCTCGCAGTCCCGTAGCGGCACGGGCCATTGATGTTCCGGGGCAAGGCGATATTCCACCGATGCAACGATGCAGCCACTTTGCCGCGCCAGCAGTCGGCAAATGCCGTCATGCGTGTCAATGCTGCCAATCACCCAGCCGCCGCCATGCAGGAACACGACCAACGGCCCCTTGCCGCCCGCGCACTCCGCCTCGTCGGGCTGGTACAGCCGCACCCGAATCTCACCGTCGGTCACTGGCACCATGATGTCGCGGTGGTCAACGCCGTCGATGTCTTTCAAGCCGTGCAGGCCGCAGGCCCGGGCAAAGTTCGCACGCGAAGGCTCCGGCGCCTGGCTGCCGTAGTGCAGGCCGCCCGCCTCGCGGAACGCCTGCACCATGGGCCGCGCATCCTCCGCCACCTCGCTTAGCGGCTGCCAGGAGAGTTCCGAAGACAAGTCCCTGCCCCCGTCAAACCTGCTCGAATGCGCCGAGATCCCAGCGCACCGCCGCGCGGTACTCGTCCACCGTGCCGGACCAGTTGTTGATGACCTTGCCCTGGGCGTTCTTGTACCAGCTTGAGCAGTCGGCGGAAAACGCCGAGCCGCCCATCGCCGCCTGCAGCGCACGGTTGTAGTCGTCGGATCGCGCCTTGCTGACCTGGCACGCACCAACGCCCGAAGCCTCGATGCCGCGAATCGCATCGATGATGTAGCGCTGCTGGATCTCCAGCATCGACAGGATGGAGTTGTGGTTCAGGTTGGTGTTCGGGCCATAGATCATGAACAGATTCGGGAAGCCCGGTACCGCCATGCCGAGGTAGGCTTCCGGGCCGTCGGCCCAGGCATCGGCGAGCGAACCGTCGAGGCCGCTGACCTGCAGGTCACCCTGAAATGCCTGGCTCTCAAAACCGGTGCCGAACACCACGACATCGAAAGCGTGCACGCGGCCATCCTTGGTCAGGATGCCCTCTTCGACAAACGCCTCGATTCCGGCCGTCTCGAGCGTGACGTTGTCGCGTGTCAGGGCCGGATAGTAGTCGTCGGAGCGCAGAATTCGCTTGCAGGCAAATTCATAGTCAGGCGTGAGCTTGGTACGCAGGGCCGGGTCGGCCACGCTGCGCTGCAAATGCTCCAGCGCCAGGCGCTTGCCTTCGCGCTGCGCATCGGTGCCGACGCGGGTGCGCTCGAAGCCTGACTCTCGGAATGCATGCAGCCTCTCGCGGCTCTTCTCGAACAGTACCGGATCGCGCTGAAATTCATCGAGCTGTTCCGTGGTGAAGACAATCTGATTGCGCGGCATGATCCAGTTGGCGCTGCGTTGGAACACGGTCAGATGGTTCACCACCGGCGCAATCTCGGGAACGTACTGCACCGCGCTGGCCGCGTTACCAATGCTGGCGACGCGCTTGCCACGCAGATCCACGTCATGGCGCCAGTCGGCGGAATGAAAGTATTCCCCCTTGAAGGTGATCAGTCCCGGCACCTTGGGAATCAACGGCCTGTTGAGCTGGCCCCAGGCCGGCACGAAAAAGCGTGAGGTCAGGCGCGAGCCGTCGGCCAGCTCGAAGCGCCAGAGGCGATCGGCCTTGTCCCAGACCGCGCTGCGGATTTCGCTGTTGAAGCGCAGGTGGGCATCGAGCCCGAAACGGGCTGCGAGCGATTCCATGTAGCCGAGCAGCTCGTCGCGGCCCGCGTACAGGGCACTCACGCGCAAATGCGGATGGAAACTGTAGCAGTAGAGGTGCGATTCGGTGTCACACGCCGCGCCGGGATAGGAGTTGTCGCGCCAAACGCCGCCGAGCGCCGGGCACTTTTCCAGCACGACGAAATCATCGATGCCCGCTTGCTTCAACTGGGCCGCCATGCCCAACCCGCCAAATCCGGCGCCGAGGATGACAACCTCGTAGTGACCGTTGGTTTCCACGTTACTCATGATGCGTCGCTTCCTGTACTGCGGGCCCCGCCCGACGACGGGTCCCTTTGCAATGGATTGGTAGATGCCAGCCTGCGCTGTGCCCGAGCGCATCGCAGGCGAAGGTCAGGCTTCGCGCCTGGCGTGGGCCAACACGCGTTTCTCCAGGCAGTGGCGCGCCGGTCTGCGCCGGTCCAGCGAGCGCCCCACTCTCTCCTCAGTACGCCTGTTCGTAGAGCCGCAGGGCGTCGGCATGCTGCACCTCGACCGGGTTGTTCTGCAGTAGGCGCTGCTGCTGCATGGCGTCCGCAGCAAGCATCGCCAGGCTTTCGCGCGTGACACCTGCATCGCGCAGCCGCCGCGGCGCACCGGACCGATCCATCAGATCCTCCATGAATCCAATAAAGGCCGCGGTGCGGGCTTCGTCATCGCCGTCTGCCTGACCGATGCCCAGCGCACCAGCCAGCTCTGCGTACTGCGCAGCCGCTGCTGCGGCGTTGAAGCGCAACACCGGCCCAAGCATCAGCGCGTTCGACAGACCGTGCGGGATATGGAAATGCCCACCCAGCGGATACGCTAACGCATGCACGGCTGCAACCGGCGCATTGGCAAAGGCTTGGCCGGCGAGCGTCGCGCCAAGCAGCATCGCCTCGCGCGCGCCCCGGTCGTTACCGTTCTCGCATGCAGGTAGCAGATTGGCCGACAGCAGGCGCAGCGCCTCACGCGCGAGCGCATCGGAAATGGCGTTCTTCTTGTGCTTGCTGGTGTAAGCCTCGATGGCGTGAACCATGGCGTCGATCCCCGTGGCCGCGGTGTGCTGCCGCGGCAGGCCGACGGTCAGCTCGGCGTCCAGGATCACTCGGTCTGCATAAAGCTGGGGCGCGACGATTCCCATCTTGGTCGTCTCGCCGACCGACACGATGGAGATATTGGTGACCTCCGAACCGGTACCGGCCGTGGTCGGCATCTGCACCAGCGGCACGCGTGCGCCCTTGACGTTTCCGATGCCGTACATCTCGGCCAGCGGCTGCCCGGAGACAACCAGCACGGCCGCCAGCTTTGCAATGTCCATCGACGAGCCGCCCCCCAGACCAACCACGAGATCGACACGGGCCGCGCGCGCCTGCTCGACGCAGCGCAGCAGCACCACCTCAGGCGGATCGGCCACTACCTCGTCGAACACGGTCACGCGGAAGCCGGCTGTCGCCAGCGATGCCTTGGCGCCCTCCAGCACCCCGGCCTTGTGCAGGCCACCATCGGTGACGACCAGCACACTGCGGCGCTCGGTCCATGCGGCCAGGATCTCTCCCAGGCGGCGCGCGGCGCCCCATTCCTGGAGGATGGAAGGGACCGTGTCGAAACGTACCGGCTGTTGGAATTGAGCCATTCTCTTGCTCTTTGGTGTTGTCGGTTGCGCCGTGGTCAGACCTGTGCGCACAGGTACTTGATTTCCAGGTATTCGTCGATGCCGTATCGCGAGCCTTCGCGGCCGAGGCCGGACTGCTTCACGCCGCCGAACGGGGCCACCTCGTTGGAAATCAGACCGGTGTTCAGGCCCACCATGCCGTACTCCAGCGCTTCACCAACGCGCCAGATGCGCGCGTTGTCGCGGGTGTAGAGATAGGCGGCAAGGCCGTACTCGGTGTCATTGGCCAGAGCAATCGCCTCGGCCTCATCGCGGAAGCGGAACACAGGAGCTACCGGACCGAACAGTTCCTCGCGAGCCACGCGCATGTCCGGCGTGGCGCCGGCGATCACGGTTGGCTCGAAGAACGTGCCACCCAATGCATGGCCCTTGCCGCCGACGACGACCTTCGCGCCCTTGCCGACGGCATCGTCGATCATGGCTTGCAGGTGTTCGCACGCGGACTTCTGAATCAACGGCCCCTGCTGCACGCCTGGCTCGACACCATTGCCGACCTTGAGCTCCGCCACGCGGCGCACCAGCGCCTCGACGAAGCGATCGTAGATGCCGTCCTGCACCAGGAAACGGTTGGCGCATACGCAGGTCTGCCCGCTGTTGCGGTACTTCGACGCCATCGCACCTTCGATGGCGGCATCGAGATCCGCATCGTCGAACACGATGAACGGCGCGTTGCCGCCCAGCTCGAGCGACAGCCGCTTGATCGTCGGCGACGACTGGCTCATCAGCACCCGGCCAACCTCGGTCGAGCCTGTGAAGGACAGTTTGCGCACGACCGGGCTGGCCGTCAGGACCGCGCCGATCTCGCGC
This sequence comes from Cupriavidus sp. MPR-AND1C, assembly GCF_058809705.1. Taxonomy (NCBI): domain Bacteria; kingdom Pseudomonadati; phylum Pseudomonadota; class Betaproteobacteria; order Burkholderiales; family Burkholderiaceae; genus Cupriavidus; species Cupriavidus sp. MPR-AND1C. The sequence goes on from NZ_JBXASU010000002.1 coordinate 215,716, forward strand.
GATGGGCCGCACACCATTTGAAGCACACCGGCGGGAATGCCGGCACGCTCGGCCAGCACTGCCAGCGCAAGTGCGGTCAGCGGCGTCAGGTCGGCCGGCCGCACGATAATCGAACAGCCCGCGGCAAGGGCTGGTGCCACCTTGCGGGTGATCATCGCTGCCGGGAAATTCCACGGCGTGATGGCCGCGCAAACGCCGACCGGCTGGCGAATGACGAGAATCCGCTTGTCGGTCTGCGGATGCGGTGCGACGTCACCGTAGATGCGCTTGGCTTCTTCCGCGAACCACTCAACAAACGACGCCGCGTAAAGGATCTCGCCGCGCGCTTCGGCCAGCGGTTTGCCCTGCTCCGAGGTCATGATCAGAGCCAGGTCGTCGGCATTGGCAATCATCAGATCGAACCAGGCACGCAGCAGCTTAGCCCGCTCGTGGCTGCTGCGGCGCTGCCACACGGCCTGCGCTTGTGCGGAGGCCGTGATCGCGGACTCAACCTCGGCACCGCTCAGGCTGGCCACGCGGGCCAGGATCTCGCCCGTGGCAGGATTGGTCACCGCAAACGAGCGTCCGCCGGATGCCTCTTGCCATCCCGAGGCCAACCAGGCGCGCGTTTCCAGCAGTGAAGGGTCGCGCAGGCGGGCTTGGAGCGCTGTAGTAACTTGCGTATCGTGGTTCATTACTTTGAACTGCATATGATGTGGATGACGCTTCGCAGAAAGCGGCTGGGCAAGCTATACAGAGGCCGGCGAACCAGATATCGGAACGCTTCGACCGCACGCCCACCCTGGTTGGAAGGCTCTGCTACACCTCCGCGGCGAGCCAATGTGCAGCGACCTTCGCAAACGCCGACGCCTTGGCATAGGTGCAAAGAGACAGTCAGGGCAGTGCAACCATGCAAGATGTCAGTCTCGACAAACTGCCTCGTAGTTGCGTATCACCGGCCTATAAACAACGTTGTCATGGCCAAATATTAGCGTCTTAATGGCCTAAATACAATGTGGCAGAAGCTAGGGAAAACACCAACCGGCTCAGGCGCAATTGATGTCGAGTCGAGTTAGTTGGGCGTGTTGCGGGACATGCAGTCGCGGCTGTTCAAGCGCAGTGTTTGCACGTGTGTGCACTCGCCATTCGAGGTAGACACCTCGTTGCCGTGTATGCGGGCTTGAATGACTGAAGGAGACGCAAGGCTTGTCGACGCCCACCAACGTGGACAACGGTTCGGAGTTCGCTAGTAAGGTGCTCGATGTGGGGCGTACGAAGCGGGTTGGCTTGACTTCCTCGCCTCCCGTTTCAACATAAAGCTTACCGTGAGCATCGATACCTCTACCCGCGTACAAGCTGCTACAGCGCTCTCCGTTGCTCCGCGTTGGCCCTATTTGGGGAATCGAATGGAAGGGACTTCCCCGTCCCGAGGCAGCGGCGGAAGCCGCAAGTCGGCATCGAGGTGCATGATGGCTTGTCGAAACGCCATCAAGACCACAGGAGGGGAAGTCCATGTCCATTGTTACCGTGGGGATCGATCTGGCCAAGACCATGTTTGCCGTTCATGGGGTCGATGCGGCAGGCAAACCACTTCTCGTCAAGCCGAGAGTTGCCCGTGATCAGTTGGCCATGCTCATTGCCGAGTTACCCCCTTGTCTGATTGGCATGGAGGCTTGCTCGGGCGCGCATCATTGAACTCGGCTGTTTCGCGTGCACGGACAGACCGTCAAGCTGATGGCGCCCAGGTTGGTTGCGCCATATCGCATGTCCGGCAAGCGTGGCAAGATCATCGGGATCCTTGATGTCAAGGCTGATGAAGCGCTTGCCGCAGTTGATGGCATGGAAGGCCGCGCCGCTGCCCTTCCACTTGCTCGGCCCCCAAGCCGAGCGCCGCAAGGATCTGGCCGGCGAACGGCGCCGAAGCGCTGTCACTCCGCTCGACCACCACCACGCCGTCAAGAGGAAAGTCATGCATTGCTGATACGCTCCTTCGCTGGATATGCGTTGCGTTGCATCTGCTTGGACCTGACGCATGCGCGAAGCGTAGAGGTGCGCCACCGTCTCTCCAACTGGCCTCCTTCGAAACGGCGATTCCGAGGGATTGAAGTGGCGAGTCGCCGTGGACTACGCAGACGGCAACTACGCGCTCACGACAACGGATGCGCCACAGCCATGCGCAACTTCAGGTAGAACATGAAATAGGTGATGTTGCGCGCCGGTGGGCAATTTGCGCGACGCACGCGGGGGCAATACACGCAGTCCTTCGCGCCATGTGCCCTTTCAAAGTACGGAATGGCTTCGGCCCGTACGTTGACGGCCGCTTGGCGGCCACTGGATCCTCACATTGCGGGACATACCGCAATTCCAGGAGCCATGACCATGAACAGTCCCGTCAGAACGGAGACAGCCATCGCCCACGGGCCCGACGCAACCAGCCCGATGTCGCGGGCAATCTGGGCCGCTTCGATCGGCACCATCTTTGAGTGGTACGAATTTGCCCTGTATGGCGCGCTGGCCTCGGTACTGGCGGATAAGTTCTTTGCTGGCGTGGATCCGTCCACGGCCTTCATCTTTGCGCTGCTGACGTTCGCGGTCGGCTTCATGATGCGTCCACTGGGCGCACTGGTGTTCGGACGCATCGGCGACATGATCGGCCGAAAGCGGACGTTCATGATCACTATCTGCATGATGGGCGGCGCGACGATCGGCGTCGGTTGCCTGCCCACCTATGCTTCGGCGGGCATCGTCTCGCCAATTGCGCTGCTCTGCCTGCGCATTCTGCAAGGATTTTCCGCGGGCGGTGAGTATACTGGCGCCCTGACCTACGTTGCCGAGTATTCCCCCGGTCGCCGCCGCGGGTTCAACATGTCATGGACCACAGCGTCGTCAACCGTCGGCCTGCTGTTGTCATTCCTCGTGATCCTGGCTTCGCGCACCATCGCCGGCGACAGCTTCGACGATTGGGGCTGGCGCCTGCCGTTCCTCGCCGCATCGGTGATGCTGCTGGTTTCACTGCTGCTGCGCGTTCGCATGGATGAATCGCCCGCGTTCCGCAAGCTGCGCAGCGCAAACAAGCTGTCGAAGGCGCCGTTGCGCGACGCATTGCTGGATCGCGCCAATCTCGGCCGCATCGTCATCGCCTTCGCGTTGTGCGCCGGGATGACGTCCATGTACTACATGGCTGCGCTCTATCCGACGTTCTTCCTCACCAAGTCCCTGAAAGTGGATCCCACCACGGTGAATACGGTCGTCCTGCTGGCTACCGCACTCTGCGTCCCCGTGTTTCCTCTGGCCGGATGGGCTTGTGACCGATTTGGCCGCAAGCCGGTATTGCTGGTGGGTTTTCTTACCAGCGCGCTGCTGGCGTTCCCGGTGTTCAAGGGACTCGTGATTTACGCCAATCCCGCCCTTGCCGCCGCACAGGCCAAGGCGCCTATCTCTATCGAAGTGGACCGTGCGGCCTGCTCGCTGATGTTCAATCCGCTGGGTAATCGCAAGTTCGCCTCGTCCTGCGACTTGGTCAAGCAAGCCCTGGCCAACGCGGGCGCCAGCTACCAGATCATCGACGCCGCCCCTGGCACGACCGCGAGGATCCGGATCGGCGATGACGTCCTGGACGCCTACGATGCAGGCGGCATGTCTGCGGATCAGGCAAAGGCACAATCAAGCCAGTTGTCGCAGGCGCTGCACGCGGCGCTGGAAAAGTACAGCTATCCCGGCAAGAGCGATCCGAAGGCCTTTAACGTAACGGTGGTGCTTCTCCTGCTGGCGCTCTTCTTCGCCAGCTCGATACTGACCGTGATGACGATCGGTCCCGCGCTGGTGGAGATGTTCCCGACCCGCATCCGCTACACCTCGATGGGTGTACCGTATAACCTCGCTACCGGCTGGGTAGGCGGGCTGTTGCCGACCTTCGTTTTCGCCATCGCGGCCCAGACTGGCAACAGTCTCTGCGGCCTGTGGTATCCCGTTGGCTGGACGATCCTGTCCCTGGTTGCGCTGTGCTTCTTCCGCGAGACCCGCGATATTGACATCGCCGCTGACGCCTGAGCTCCGAGCTCCGAGCTGGCGACATCGTGCGGCATTTACATCGTCGGCGGCCTGATGCCGGTCTTTTCGCGCTTCGGGTGCAGCGCGTGGTCGCCGGCGGCAACGCGGAGGCGCGTATGCCAGTCGACCAGACGCGCGGTGTGAGCCGCCACCGAAATAGATAGCCCCCAAGAGCGTGCAAGCAACTTGCGCTGACGTACTGCGAGTCAACGTCTCATCCGGCGTCTTAGGAGGTGGCGTGCCTCGAGCGCGTCGTCAGATACCATTGGCTCGTAAGCCCCGTCGATTTCTGCCACATCCGGCTCGTCGTTGAACGGTTCCAGATTGAGTTGCCCCCGAGTGCCAGACACGCGCTAAGAGGCGGCGAGAGGCTGGCCCTACTTAGATAAGACTGTTGCCTCTCCTACAATCAGCGACGCTGATTGTCTCGTCCCTCGCGGTTATCTGCGCGAGAATGTCACGGAAGATGCCGCGTGGATCTTCGTGCTGCCCGCTGACACATTTGCTGCGAGGGATGGCGGCGCCCTGAGTTTCAATGCGACGCTCGCCATGATGCCGCATTGCCTTCGTGGTTGACGTTCAATGCGGCGACGCGGACGTTCACTGGTATGCCGCTCAACGCAGATATCGGCAGCCTTGTTCTCAATGTGACCGCCACTGACGCGACAGGCGCGAGTGCGGCTACGACACCGGGCATCACCATTGCCAACACGAACGACGCGCCCACAGTCGGGGCGCAGATGGCTGCGCAGACTGTTGCGGGAGCGGTTCTGTGGAAGTACACGCTGCCTGATGGTCTGTTCGTCGACGTGGATGCGGGCGACAAGTTGACGTATAGCGCAACGCGCAGCGATGGCAGCGGTCTGCCGGCCTGGCTGAGCTTCGATGCGGCTACCCGCACGTTCAGCGGCAAAGCGAGCAGCGGCGATGCCGGGAATCCGGACTTAGAAGTCACCGCCACTGACCGTGCGGGGTCGAGCGCCGCTCAATCCTTGCATATCGTCGTGGCGGCCTCGATTGCAGGACAAAAGATCATCGGAACCGCAGGCAACGACTTCAGCCTGGACATACGAGTCTCAACACGACGATGTAGTGCCGTTGTGGCAGATGGAATGAAAAAAGGGGCCGAAGCCCCTTTTTTCAAAGACCAGCGGACTTCGATGGAAGTCCGTGGACATCATGTCTGGAGCGGGAGACGAGGCTCGAACTCGCGACCTCAACCTTGGCAAGGTTGCGCTCTACCAACTGAGCTACTCCCGCTTATTTGGCTCCCCGACCTGGGCTCGAACCAGGGACCTACGGATTAACAGTCCGGCGCTCTACCAACTGAGCTATCGGGGAACAAGTTCCGTCTCAATCGAAACGGAGGCCGGATTGTACAACAGCCTTTTACGTTTTTGAATAGTTTTTTTCGCCCAGCGTGAATCGGCTGCGATTGGCTTGCTTCTCGCTCACTTCTCGCGCCTCCTGCGGTTACCGCCTCAGGCGCTGAGGTGCCGCAGGTCGAGCACGCGCTGCGCCTTGCCCGTGGCGGTGGTCTTGATCTCGCCGGCATTCAGGACGCGCACGGCCGTGGAAACGCCGATCATCGTCTTCACCCGGTGTTGCAGCTCACGAGCCAGCTGCGCGCGCTCGCTCTCGGCCAGCGAGGCGCAGATCTCCGCGCGCGCCTCCACCGACACGGATAGCGAATCCATATGCCCGTCGCGCGTGATGCACAGCTGGTAGTTGCCGCTAAGCCGTGCAATGCCGAGAATCAACTCCTCGACCTGGCTCGGAAACACGTTGACGCCGCGAATGATCAGCATGTCGTCGGAGCGCCCCGTGATCTTCGCCAGCCTGCGCATCGAGCGCGCTGTCGGCGCCAGCAGCGCGGTCAGGTCGCGCGTGCGGTAACGGATCATCGGCATGGCTTCCTTGGAGAGCGACGTAAACACCAGTTCGCCCTGGCTGCCGTCGGGCAGCACTTCGCCGGTGACCGGATCGATGATCTCGGGGTAGAAATGGTCCTCCCAGACCACCGGGCCGTCCTTGCTTTCAATGCACTCGGACGCCACGCCCGGGCCCATGATTTCTGAGAGGCCGTAGATGTCGACGGCCTGGATGCCAGCCCGGGTCTCGATTTCGCTGCGCATGCCCTGGGTCCACGGCTCGGCGCCGAAGATGCCGATCTTCAGCGACGACTCCGCCGGGTTCATGCCCTGGCGTGCCATCTCGTCGATCAGGTTAAGCATGTAAGACGGCGTAACGAGAATGATCGACGGCTCGAAATCGCGGATGAGCTGTACCTGTTTCTCGGTCTGCCCGCCGGACATGGGCACGACCATGCAGCCGAGCCGCTCGGCGCCGTAATGAATGCCGAGGCCGCCGGTAAACAGGCCGTAGCCAAACGCGTTGTGCAGCGTGTCGCCACGCCGGCCGCCCGCTGCACGGATCGAGCGCGCCGTCACGTTGGCCCATGTGTCGATGTCCTTCGCGGTGTAGCCCACCACGGTCGGCTTGCCGGTGGTGCCGCTCGATGCGTGCACGCGCACCACCTCGTCCTTTGGCACGGCGAACAGCCCGAACGGATAGTTGTCGCGCAGGTCCTTCTTGGTCGTAGTGGGGAATTTCGCCAGGTCGGATAGCTGGCGCAGGTCGTCCGGATGCACCCCGGCGGCGTCGAAGGCGCGGCGATAGTGCGCCACATTGTCATAAGCATGCCGCAGCGACCATTTGAGGCGCGCCAGTTGCAGCGCCTGGAGTTCGTCGCGGCTGGCTAGTTCGATGGCATCGAGCTCACCCGGTTGAGGAATTGGCTGGACCACGGTTGTCTCCTGAGAATGACGCGGCAAAAGAGGAACGGACGGTGGCGGGAACGGGGGCGCCACGCGGCAACCTGCCAGCCTGGTCATGCGCGTCGACGGTCTTTGCCGTCGTGCCGCCCAGGTTGGCGAGGTGCCTGCTTACTGATCGGAAGTGCTGGATACGCGGCCGCTTAGGTACGCTGCGGCACATGCCGCCGGCTTTGCACGACGCGGAAGCGGTTGGCAACAAAGGCCGTATCGGCAAGACTCGCGTTGGCCGCGGGATTTGCGCCGGTGGCGTGGAAGTCCGAGAACGCAGCCGACTGGTTCACGAAGACGCCGCCCGTCAGGTTGACCGACAGCGCAACGCCGCCGGACACCGCAGCCTCGTCAGCGGCATCGAGCACCTGCTCGTCCGTGCTATAGACCGACAGCGTCAGCGCGCCGCGCGTGCGAGCGATGCGCGCGGCGAGTTCCAGCGAATGCCGGGTGGAATCAGTGGCAATCACAAACGCAATCGGGCCGAACCATTCCTGCGTAAACGTATCCTCGTCGCGCCGGGCGTCGAGCTTCAGCAGGACCGGCGTGCTGACGCTGGCTTCCGGGTAGGCCGGATGCACCAGGCGCTGGCTGGCAAGGAGCGGCACGCCCAGCTTGGTCACCTGCTCGATCCGGTCAAGCACGCCCTTGTTCTGGATCGCACCGATCAGCTCCACGGCCTTGGCCGGATCGCTGGTCAGCTTTTGCACGGCATCGGCGATGGACTGGGCCACTTCCTCGAACGGGACCGTGCCTTGCGCCGTCTTGATGCCATCGCGCGGCACGTAGATGTTCTGCGGCGCGGTGCACATCTGGCCCGAGTACAGCGCGAGCGAGAAGGCGATATTGCGCGACACCGCCTTCAGTTCGTCCGCCGAGTCGATCACGATCTGGTTGACGCCCGCCTTCTCGGTGTACACCTGCGCCTGCAGCGCGTGTGTCTCCAGCCAATCGCCGTTGGCGGTGCTGCCGGTGAAGTCGATCAGCCGGATTTCATCACGCGTGGCGAGCGCCTGCACCAGCGCGCCATCATTGGGTGCGGTGGCCATCAAGGTCACGACGTTCGGATCGAAGCCAGCCTCCTCCAGCACCTGCCGCGCGATACGCACGGTGATGGCCAGCGGCAGGATCGCGGCGGGATGTGGCTTGACGATGACGGCATTGCCGGTGGCAAGGTCCGCGAACAGGCCGGGATAGCTGTTCCAGGTAGGAAACGTGCAGCAGCCGATCACCAGGCCGATCCCGCGCGGCACGACGGTGAAGCGCTTTTCCATGGCGAGCGGCGGATTCTTGCCTTGCGGCTTTTCCCAGTAAGCCGTCTGCGGAATGTCGCGCATGGCATCCCACGCATAAGCGATCGCCTCTAGCGCGCGGTCCTGCGCGTGCGGGCCGCCGGCCTGGAAGGCCATCATGAACGCCTGCCCGGTGGTGTGCATGACGCTGTGCGCGATCTCGAAGCTCGCCTGGTTCAACCGCGCCAGGATCTCCAGGCTCACGCCGACCCAGGCCTTCGGGCCGGCCTTGCGGAATTGCAGCTGCGCCGCTTGCGCCGCCGCGATCAGCGCGTCCGGCTCGGCATTGGGATAGCCGATGTTCAGCGCGAAGCCGAATGGGGAATGTTCCGCGCCGACCGTGCCGCTGCTGCCGGCTTGCTCGAGCACGAAGGGCTGACCGAGTTGCGCCTTGAATGCCGCCTCGCCGTCGGCGGCGGCGGTTTCGCCGTAGGTGCGCGGGCTGGGCATCTCGTTGAAGGGGCTCCAGTAGCCTCGGGTCCGGATGGCGTCCAGGGCTTGGGCAAGTGTCTTCTCGTGTTTTTCAAACAGGGCGTGATTCATTGCGGGGGCCGTATTTCTTTAAAGGATTGCGGTACTGCACTTCGTGTGCGTCGATTTACCGTTTGTTTACCGTTCGTCGTAGCTGACGACAACCCGGTCGGAGACCGGATGGCATTGGCAGGTCAGCACGAAGCCATCGTCGATCTCGCGCTGCTCCAGCGTGTAGTTCTTTTCCATCTTGACTTCGCCTTCCAGGACCTTGGCCCGGCACGTGCAGCACACGCCGCCCTTGCAGGCATAGGGCAATGCAAGGCCCGCTTTCAGGCCGACGTCCAGCACGCTCACGCCCACGTACGGCAGCCGCAGCTTGCGCTTCTTGCCATCGATGATCAGCTCCAGATCCGCAGCCGGCGTATCGTCGGTGATCTCGATCGGTGGCACGCCCGCTTGCGGCAGCGGCGTGCCGAAGCGCTCCACGTGCACCTTCGCAGGCGCCACGCCGGCGGCCTTGAGCGCGGCCTCGGCGGCGTCCATCATCGGGCCGGGGCCACAGATGAAGGCTTCGTCGATCTCGGCGGCGGGCACGAGCGTGGCCAGGAAGGCCTCGCATTTCGCCTGATCCAGCACGCCGTTGAACAGTTCGACCTCCTGCAGATCATCGGACAGCACGTGATACAGCGAGAACCGGCTAATGAAGCGGTTCTTCAGGTCTTCGAGTTCCTCGGCAAACATGATCGCGTCAACGCTGCGGTTGCCGTACACCAGCGTGAAGCGGCTGGTCGGCTCCGTCTCCAGCGTGGTCTTGATGATCGCGAGCACTGGCGTGATGCCCGAGCCGCCCGCGAACGCCACGTAGGAGCGCGACAGATCGGCGTTCAGGTGGGTGAAGAAGCGCCCGTCGGGTGTCATCACCTCGATCTCGTGGCCGGGCTGCAGCGTGTCGAAGGCGAAATTGGAGAACCTGCCGCCGCGTACCCGCTTGATGCCGATGCGCAGTTCGCCATCGCGGTCATAGTCGGTGACGCCCACGCAGATCGAATACGAACGGCGGGTTTCCTCGCCATCAAGATGCGCCTTGAGCGTGACGAATTGCCCTTGCGTGAAACGGTACGCGTCGCGCAGGGCCTCCGGCACCTCGAACGAGACGGTCACCGCATCGGCGGTCTCGGGCCGTACCTCGCGGATACGCAGCGGATGAAATTGCGGTGTCGCCATGTTGTCGGTCCAGGTCGGTACGGTTGTCAGTACGGTTTGAAATAATCGAACGGCTCGCGGCAATCGAGGCAGCGGTACAGTGCCTTGCAGGCCGTCGAGCTGAACTGCGCCAGGCGTTCGGTGTGCACGGAGCCGCATTGCGGGCATGCGGGCCGGTCGTGCGTTGCGTGCGTTGCCGTGCGCGGCACGAAGCGGATGGTCTTCTCTTGCGGCGCGTGGCCGCTGCCGCAGTTGCCCATCGGCGGCGCGATGCCGTATTGCCGCAGCTTGTCGCGCGCTTCGCTGGTCATCCAGTCGGTGGTCCAGGCCGGGGCGAGCACGGTGACAACGCGATGGGGGCGGATCCCGGCGGCGTTCAAGGCCTGCCCGATGTCCTCGGCAATCTGCGACATGGCAGGGCAGCCCGAATAGGTTGGCGTGATGACGGCTTCGAGCACGCCGTCGGCGCCGCGGCGCACGTCCCGCAGGATGCCCAGTTCGCGAATCGACACCACCGGGATTTCCGGGTCGGGTACGGCTTCGAGCACGGTCCACGCGCGCGCCAGCGTGGCGTCGGACTCCATCAGCGTGTCAGCAGCGTTCATCTTGGTCTACCAGGTGGCGCCGGGATGCTGGCGCGCGAGGCTCTGCATTTCGGAAAGCAGGTAGCCCATGTGCTCCGAGTGCTCGCCGTGTTTGCCGGTGGTGATGTGTTTCGCCTCGGACGGCAACGTGAGCGTGGCCTGGGCCACCGTGGCGGCAACGTCAGCCTGCCAGGCGGGCTGAAGGTCCGCCATCAGGGGACCGATGCCGGCCGCTGCCACTGCGGTTTCCACCGCATCGGCCGCGAAGAACTCACGGGTGTACGGCATCAGGTAGTCCAGCGCCGCCTGCGCGCGCCGGTGCGACTCCTCGGTGCCGTCTCCAAAGCGGATCAGCCAGTCGGCGGCGTGGGTCAGGTGATAGCGGGTTTCCTTCAGCGACTTGGCGGCGATGGCTGCCAGATGCGTGTCGGTGGACGATTGCAACGCCGTCCACAGGTGGCCCATCAGCGCGGAATACAGGAAGTTGCGCGTGATCGTGACCGCATAGTCGCGCTCGGCGCGTGCCGTGCCGGCAAGCGGCCCGAAGTGGGGCAACTCCACCAAGGTGTAGTTGGCGAACTCGCGCTCGGCGCGGAAGTAGGCGTAGCTGTCTTCGGTTTTCCGTGTGCCGTTCAGTGCTTCGTCAAGGGTAGCCGCGTGTGAATACAGCAGGCGTGCCTGGCCAATCAGGTCCAGGCTGATGTTGGCCAGCGCTATGTCTTCCTCGAGCGCCGGGCCCTGGCTGCACCACTCGCTGTTGCGCTGGCCAAGGATAAGCGCGTTATCGGCCAGGCGCAGCACGTACGACAAATGTTGGGGCGTGGTCATGTTCTGGGTCCCGCCTTACATGTGGTCGACTTCGGGGGGCAGCACGAAAAACGTCGGGTGGCGATAGATCTTGTCGCCAGCCGGCTCGAAGAACGACTCCTTGTCCGCCGGGTCCGACGCCGTGATCATGGCCGAGGGCACCACCCAGATGCTCACGCCTTCCTGCCGGCGCGTGTAGACGTCGCGGGCCATGCGCAGCGCGCCGCTGGCGTCAGGCGCGTGCAGGCTGCCGCAATGCTTGTGGTCAAGGCCCTGCTTGCTACGCACGAACACTTCCCAGATTGGCCATTCCTTGTTCATCTTTGTCTCCTGTTCAAGCAGCTTGTTTGCGGGCGCGGGCGGCCTGTTTCTCGGCATGCGCCAGCGCGGCTTCGCGCACCCAGGCGCCATCGTTGTGCGCCTTCACCCGGGTGGCGAGGCGCTCCTTGTTGCAGGGCCCGTCGCCATTGACCACGCGCCAGAATTCTTCCCAGTCGATCGCGCCGTAGTCGTGCGCGCCGCGCGCCTCGTTCCACTTCAGGTCCGGATCGGGCAGCGTCACGCCGAGGATCTTGGCTTGCTCGACCGTTGCGTCGACAAACTTCTGCCGCAGGTCGTCGTTGGAGATGCGCTTGATGCCCCACTTGAACGACTGGCCGCTATGGATGGAATCCTTGTCGCTGGGACCAAACATCATCAGCACCGGCCACCACCAGCGGTTCACCGACTCCTGCACCATGTCCTTCTGGGCCTGCGTGCCCTTCATCATCGACAGCAGCGCATCGAAGCCCTGGCGCTGATGGAAGGACTCCTCCTTGCAGATGCGGATCATGGCGCGCGCGTACGGGCCGTAGGTGCAGCGGCACAGCGGGATCTGGTTCATGATCGCCGCGCCATCCACCAGCCAGCCGATCACGCCCACGTCCGCCCAGGTGGGCGTGGGGTAATTGAAGATGCTCGAATACTTGGCCTTGCCGGCGTGCAAGGCATCGACCAGCTGGTCGCGCGACACGCCCATCGTTTCGGCCGCGCTGTACAGGTACAGGCCATGGCCGCCCTCGTCCTGCACCTTGGCGAGCAAGATGGCCTTGCGCTTGAGGCTCGGCGCCCGGCTGATCCAGTTGCCCTCGGGCTGCATGCCGATGATCTCGGAGTGCGCGTGCTGCGAGATCTGCCGGATCAAGGTCTTGCGGTATGCGTCCGGCATCCAGTCCTGCGCCTCGATCTTGCCGTCAGCGTCCATGACCGCGTCGAAATGCGCCTGTTCCGGCGAGACGTCGGCTTGCACCGTTTCGAGCGGCTGGGCGTTGCCCGGGATATCCAGTGATTGGGTGTACATGGCGTTTTCCTGTGGACCGATGCCGCAGTATATTTATAAACCGACCGTCCGGTTGATTTATTATTTAGATCGATTTATATATGTTGATAGCCACAAACCGTGGCCGTTGAAAAACTTGTCGGACGAAGGGAAAGGGACGTGACGAACGAGGCATACTCATTCCGGGATAGCCTCTACGCCGTGCAGCGTTAGGCAGGCCCGGCGCACGGCCGGCTCCCCTTGGCTGCGCACCCAGGCAGTAAAATGGCAATTTGCCCCCTGGGGAAGAAAGTGTGCGTTAAGCGCGAGCTTGCTGCGATTGGCATCGCCGCTGTACTGTCTGCCACCCAGGTGGTGGTGTGGGCCGCGAGCGACGCGCCGATTCCGCCTGAAAGACCGCTGCCGGCCGAGGCGCCGCCATCGGTGGGCAAGGCAAACTGCTGGGAAACGCTCTGGTCTCGTCCAAATGCGAAAGTGCGGATGGAGGCGGACGGCGCCATGCCGATGTCAATAATGACGGTCCAGGAGCTGCTGGAAAGCCCGCCGGCGGGATGCCAGGCGATCATCAATATTCACTCGAAGAGCGCGCTGGCAGCGCTGATGGGGCCGCCGGTCATTGCGGATCAGCGCGACCTGGTCAGCATCTCGCCGCTCGCTGCGCCGTCGGCGGTCCGCGTCGAAATCCACTCGGAGATCAACGCGAGAGCACGCTATGCCCGGCTCTATGGCACGTCGACAAGCATAGGCGAAGGTGTGGTCAACTATGCAGGAGCAGATCTGCGCGAGGGCGCGATACTTGGCGGCGAGACGGTCAGCTCCAGCGTGACGCTCAAGATCTATGCGCGCGGAACGGATGATGAGGTGGGCGAGCTGCGCGCTGCGCACGCCACGATCACCATCAGCTCGCGCCACGTCGGACGGCGCCGCGTAATTGATACCGCGCTGGGCCGCAAGGATTGCATACCGATCACTTACGAAAAGCATTCCTCGCTTGGGCCAACGCAGCTCGTCGATACGTTGATCATGACGACGCCTTCGGTCATGCAGATCACGGATTGGTATTGCCCGAGCGAGCGCTTCGTGCTCCGTACGGAAGTACGCGAGCAGGGCAAGGTCCAGCGCATCGATACCACGGCAATCATGCCGGTCGGCGAGGCACCCTGACTCCCGCTCGGGGAGCTCGGGGAACAGGCAGGCAAACCAGGCAGGACGGGCACGACGCGCAGCGGCGCAGCCTTGCCCTGGGCTGCGTCATCGCCATGGCCCGCGGCGCCGGGGACAAGCCAACCCGGTTCGCCGAATGAAAAAAACCCGCCGGTTTGGCGGGTTTTTCCAGGCGCAAGGCGTCAACCGCCGCGCGGCGAGACGGCTCAGGCCCCGGCGGCGGATGCCGGCGCAGCCTTCTTGGTCTGCTTTTTATGCGACTTCTTTGCCTTCTTCGCCTTCGAATCCGTCAGGTTGGCACGCGAGCTCTTGTTTGCGCCCTGGGTATACGGGTCAAACTTGTCGCCAGCCTTGGCCCCGTCGGTATAGGGGTCGGCCTTGCCAGCCTTGGCGCCATCGGTGTACGGGTCTGCTTTGCCAGCCTTGGCGCCCTGGGTGTAGGGATCAACCTTGCCGGTGCCTTGCGCCTGAGCGGCGATGGATGCTGCGCCAAGGCACAGCGCAAAAGCGGTAGCGACAATCTTCTTCATGACATTTCCTTGGAAGGCCACCGTCCGGGCAGCCGTGAACACGCGAACATTGAGCCAGCCTGACCGGCCAGCTCTCTGCTAAACGCATCGTATTAAGCGTCCGTTGACTTGGCATTCAAACTTCTTTTCCCCAAAATGGTGCAATTGCCGGGTGGACGTGGAACCCTTTTGCGGCTTTGGCGGATCGAGATTTCGGCATCGATGCCCACATGCCGTCTAGCGGTGCCGGAACACCGCCGCCCTTCTCTCCAAAAACGCATTCATCCCCTCCTTCAGATCCTCCGTGGCAAACAGCGCATGCAACTGCCGCCGCTCGAACAGCATGCCCTCGGACAGCGATGACTCGCAAGCGCGGTTGATCGCCTCCTTGACCGCCATCATCGACGGCAGCGAAAAGCCGGCAATCGTCTGCGCCACCGCCATCGCTTCATCCATCAACCGCGCGGCGGCCACCACCCGCGATACCAGCCCGCTGCGCTCCGCTTCATCCGCATCCATGTTGCGCGCCGTCATGCACATGTCCATGGCTTTCGCCTTGGAGATGGCGCGCGGCAGGCGCTGCGTGCCGCCCGCGCCTGGGATGACCGCGAGCTTCAGTTCGGGCAGGCCGAACACCGCGTTGTCCGCCGCGATGAGAATGTCGCAGGCCATGGCCAGCTCGCAGCCGCCGCCAAGCGCGTAGCCCGCGACCGCGGCGATCACTGGCTTGCGCACATTGCGCAGCGTCTCCCAGTTGCGCGTGATGTAGTTGGACTTGAACACGTCCATATAGTCCCAGCCGCGCATGGCTGCGATGTCCGCGCCGGCGGCGAAGGCGTTGTCGTTGCCGGTGATCACGATGGCGCCGACGCCGTCGTCTTGCTCACACGCCAGCAGCGCCAGGCCGAGCGCATCCATCAGCGCATCGTTGAGCGCGTTCATCTGCCGGGGACGATTGAGGCGGATCACGGCGACGCGGCCGACCATCTCCAGCAGTACCAGGTTCTCGTCGATCGCCGGCGTGGCTTCATGCGCGGTCACTGGATGCGCCCTCCCCTTGCCCGCTCTGGCGAAGTTGCTCCCGCAGCCTGAATTTCTGGATCTTGCCCGCTGGCGTCGAGGGCAGCGCACCCTGCACGACCAATCGCTCGGGGATGTACTGCGCGGCCATCTGCTGCGCCTTGAGGAAGTCCACCATCGCCGCCATGTCGAATGGCTGGCCGTCGCGGGTCACGACGAAGGCGCAGGCGCGCTCGCCGAGGCGCTCGTCGGGATAGGCGACGATGGCCACCTGCGCGATGGCCGGATGGCGATACAGCAGGGTTTCGATTTCGACCACGGGGATGTTCTCGCCGCCGCGGATGATGACGTCCTTGCTGCGGCCGTCGATGCGGATGTAGCCGCGCGCGTCGATGCGGGCCAGGTCGCCGGTATCGAACCAGCCGTCCGGGTCGGTGTCGTTGAGGTGCGCACGGCGCAGGTAGCCGCCGAAATTGGAGCACGAGCGCACCAGCAGGCGGCCGCTGGCGCCCACCGGCAACGCCGCGCCCGCTGCGTCGACCACGCGCACTTGCACGCCGGGCAACGGGCATCCGTCGGTGCTGGAGGCGCGCTCATCGTCGTCCTCGAGCCGCGTGGTGGTCACCGCGCCCATTTCCGACATGCCCCAGGCGGAGATCACCTTGGCGCCCAGCGCGCCGCGCGCCAGCTCCACCAGTGCACCGGGGATCGGTGCGCCGGCGCACAAGAAGGCGCGCAGCGTGGGCACGGCGCCACCAGTCTCGGTGACCGTGCGGGCCAGGTCGGTGAGGAACGGCGTGGAGGCCATGGTGAAGGTGACGCCCTCCTGCCGGATCAACGCGACGGCCTTGCGCGGCTCCCAGATGTCCTGCAACACCACGCTCGCGCCCAGCATGACCGGCATCATCAGGCCATACATGAAGCCGGTCTGGTGCGCCATGGGCGAGGCCATCAGGATCACGTCGTCCGCACCCAGGCGCAGGCGTTCGGCGTACGTGACGATGTTGGCCATGAGCGTGTTGGACGAATGCAGCACGCCCTTCGGCTCGCCGGTGGTGCCGGAGGTGTAGATGAGCTGGGTGATGTCGTCCGGGCCGGGGCGATGGGCGGCCGCCAGGTCCGGCGCGCCGGCGCCGTCCAGCAGGGTCTCGAACGCATTGGGCCCGGCGCCGCCGATCACGGCCACGTGCTGCAGGTCAGGCAGCGCCTGGCGCAGGCCATCGAACATGGCTTCGTAGTCAAACCCGCGAAAGCGCTTGGGGATCACCACAACCTTTGTGCACGCGTGCCGGAGCATGAACGACAACTCGCGCTCGCGCAGGATCGGCATCAGCGGATTGAGCACCGCGCCAAGGCGCGCGCAGGCAAGGTAGAGCGCGGTGAACTCCCACCAGTTGGGCAACTGGCAGGACACGACATCGTTGGCGCCAACGCCCAGCCTCGCGAGGCCCGCCGCGATGCGCCCGGCCCGCCCGGCCAGTTCCCGGTACGTCAGGCGCGTGGTCGCGCCGCTTTCCACCTGCAATGCGCTCAGCGCAACCTTGTCGGGGCAAGCGGCCACGCAGTCGTCCAGCGCATCGTTGATGGTGCGCTCTGGCCAGAGGCCTTGCGCGACGCTGGACGCGCGGCGCGGGGGCAGCAAGATGGCGTCGAATTCCATGGCGTGTCTCCTCGTTGTTGTCGTTTTGGTCAGGCTTGCCCGCTGGCGAGATCAGGCTGGCACCGCTTGCCTGCCCGCGCGGGTGCGGGCGATGATGGTCTTCATGATCTGCGCGGTGCCGTCTCCGATCTGGAAGCCGAGCACATCACGCAGGCGCTGCTCCATCGGGCCGCGGTCGTAACCGCCGTGGCCAAACGACAGCAGGCACTGGTGCACCACGTCGTAGGCCAGCTTGGGCGCCCACCATTTGCACATCGCGGCTTCGGCCGTGTGCGGCAGGTTGTGGTCTTTCAGCCAGAGCGTCTGCAGGCACAGCAGGCGCGCGGCAGTGACCTGCGTCTCAAAATCCGCCAACGGATGGGACACGCCC
Organism: Cupriavidus sp. MPR-AND1C; assembly: GCF_058809705.1. Lineage (NCBI taxonomy): Bacteria > Pseudomonadati > Pseudomonadota > Betaproteobacteria > Burkholderiales > Burkholderiaceae > Cupriavidus > Cupriavidus sp. MPR-AND1C. Next base: position 232,971 of record NZ_JBXASU010000002.1, read on the forward strand.
TGGAACGCCGCCAGCGGCTTGCCGAAGGCCTGGCGCTCGGCCACGTATTCCCAGGTTTCTTCCAGGCTCGCACTGGCCACCGCCAGTACCTGCAGGCCAATCAGCGCGCGGGAGAAATCGAAGCCCTGCATCACCTGCACGAAGCCCTCGCCTTCCTTGCCAAGCAGATGGCTGGCGGGCACCCGCACGTTCTCGAAGAAGATCGAGCCGCGCCCGATGGCGCGCTGGCCGTGGCAGTCGAAGCGGTTGGTGGTGATGCCGGGCAGGTCCATCGGCACCAGCAGCGCCGAGACGCCGCGCGCGCCTGCCTCGACGGAGCCGCTGCGCGCGAACACCACCGCGGCGTCGGCCTGGTCGGCGGCGGAGATGGAGGTCTTCTCGCCGTTGAGCACGTAGTGGTCGCCGTCGCGCTCCATGCGCAGGCGCAGGTTGGCCGCGTCCGAGCCGCCACGCGGCTCGGTCAGCGCGATGGCGAACAGGGCTTCGCCTTGCGTCAGGCGCTGCAGCCACGGCCGTGCGATCTCCGGGGCGGCGTGATGCGCCAGGATCTGCCCGTTCAGCGAGGCCAGCAGGTTGATGTAGGAAAGGCTCAGGTCCGCGCGCGCCACTTCTTCGTGGATCACGCCGGCCGCCAGGCAGCCCAGGCCCTGGCCACCGTATTGCTCGGGCAGCTCGGGGGCGATAAAGCCCATCTGGCCCATTTCGCGCATCAGCGCGCGGTCAAGCTCGCGGGTGCGGTCACGCTCCAGGAAGCCGGGCGCGATACGTTCGGTGGCGAAGCGGCGGGCATGGTCGCCGAGCGCGGCCAGGTCTTCGTCGAGATAGGGGTTCATGGCGTCTCCAGGAGGTCTTGCCGCATGGCGCGCTGATGCGATGCGCCATGCGGCCGCGTTGCTTGTGGGCGCAACGGCGGCTATGGCGGCTATGGCGGCTATGGCGGCTATGGCGGCTTACTTGGCGTACTTGCGGAAATCGGGCTTGCGCTTTTCCTGGAAGGCGGTGACGCCCTCGCGCGATTCCTCGGTGTCGTAATAGAGCTTGAGCGCGTACATGCCCATGCCGGCGATGCCGCTCTGGTGGGCCGTGTCCATGTTGAAGGAGCGCTTGGCGATGGCCAGCGCGGTGGGGCTCTTATCCATGATCTCGTCGCACCACTTCTGCACTTCGGCATCGAGCTGTTCATGGGGGACGACAGCGTTGACCAGGCCCATGGCGAGGGCCTCGGCAGCCGGATAGCGGCGGCACATGTACCAGATCTCGCGCGCCTTTTTCTCGCCTACCACGCGGGCCAGGAAGGCCGTGCCGTAGCCGGGGTCGACCGAGCCGACCTTGGGGCCGACCTGCCCGAACACGGCCTTCTCGGACGCGATGGTGAAATCGCAGATCGTGCAGATGACATTGCCGCCGCCAATGGCGTAGCCCTGCACGCGGGCGATGACAGGCTTGGGCACGTCGCGGATGGCGTTGTGCAGCTCTTCCATCGGCAGACCGATAGTGCCGCGGCCGTCGTACTGGCCTTCATGCGCGGACTGGTCGCCGCCGGTGCAGAAGGCTTTTTCGCCGGCGCCGGCGAGCACGATGGCGCCGATCTCCCGGTCATAGCCGGCGCGGTTGATGGCGTGGATCAGTTCGTCGCAGGTGCGCCCGCGGAAGGCGTTCATCTTCTCCGGGCGGTTGATGGTGATCCAGGCCGCGCCGTTGCGCACGTCGTAGAGAATGTCTTCGTAGTTCATGGTCGCTGTCTCCGTTGTCTTCGTTGTCTTCGTTGTCTTCGTTGTCTTCGTTGTCTTCGTTGTCTTCGTTGTCTTGGAAGCCGCTGCAGCCGGGTCAGCCGTTCATGGTCAGGCCGCCCGACACGCTCAGCACCTGGCCGGTGACGAAGGCCGCGTCGTCGCTGGCAAAGAACACGATGGCGCCTGGCAGGTCCTCCGGCTGGCCGATGCGGCCCAGCGGGATCGAGCGGGTGAAGGCCTCGATCAGCTTTTCCGGGTTGCCGGCGCCTTGCTTGTAATCCTCGAACAGGGCGGTATCGGTCGGGCCGGGGCACACCACGTTGACGGTGATGCCGTGGCGGGCGTGCTCACGCGCGATGGTCTTGGAGAACGACACCAGGCCGCCCTTGCACGCGGCGTAGACCGCCTCGCCGGAGGAACCCACCCGCGCCGCGTCCGAGGCGATGTTGACGATGCGCCCGCGCTTGCGCTCCACCATGCCGGGCAGCACCGCATGGTGCATGTGCAGCGCGCCGATGAGGTTGATGGCGATCAGGCGGTCCCATTGCGCCGGCTCGGTCTTGGTAAAGGGCTTGAACACGTCCCAGCCGGCGTTGTTGACCAGTACGTCGATGGGGCCAAGCTGGCTGGTGGTGGCCGCCACGGCGGCGTCGACGCTGGCGCGGTCCGTGATGTCGCACTGGAATGCTTCGGCGCGGCCGCCTTCTTCGCGGATGCGCTGGGCGACCTGCTGTGCCGCCGCCAGGTTCAGGTCGAGCACGGCCACGGCAGCGCCCTCCCGCGCAAAGCGCCGGCAGGTTGCCCCGCCGATGCCACCGCCACCACCGGTCACGATGACCGTCTTGCCTTCGAGTCTTTGCACAGTGTTCTCCTTCGTGGTCCAGGGTGCTATCGTGCGGCTGATAGGTCGCGCGCCAGCGTTTAAATATGTAAATATATTGACGTATACTAGGCGGACAACTGGACCAATGCAAGTACGGCTACTCAGGAATTTATGATGGTTAACCCCGATTTTGATGATGACCTTGCCCCGGCTGCGCGCATGGAAATGGCAAACAGGTTGTTCTTTCGCCTGTACCAATGCGCAAATATGTTGCATAAAACGGGGTCAAGGGCAGTCGAGGCCGAAGGCCTGACGACGCAGCAGTGGGCCGTGCTGGGCGCGTTGTCGCGGCCACAGGCAGCCGATGGCATGAGCGTGGGCGACCTGGCGCGCTACCTGATGGTGAGCCGGCAGAACCTGTCGGGGCTGATCAGCCGCATGGAGCGCGATGGCCACCTGAGCATGGCGCCCGACGGACGCGACCGGCGCTCGCGGCTGGTCACCATGACGGAGACCGGGCGTCATGTATGGTTGCGCCTGGCGCAGCCCAAGATCCGGGATTACTACGAGCGGGCGCTGACCGATTTTTCAACCGGCGACATCACCCACACGCTGCACTACCTGCTCAAGCTGCTGGAGAACATGAAGGGGCTGGATGCCGAAGGCGCCGCGGGGGAAGATGCGCGGGAGTAAAGCGCAACGCATGAGAGGTGACGCACGCCGGCCGCCAGCGCCGGCGTGCGTTATCGCGTTATTGCGCTATTGCCTTATTCCGCCTTGATGCCGCGCGCGCGGATCAGCTCGGCCCAGCTCGCGGTTTCCTGGCGGATACGCGTGGCGAGCGCATCGGGCGTGCTGGCAACCGGCTCCATGCCTTGGCGCGCCAGTTCCTCACGCACCGCCTTGCCACCGAAGACTTCGCGCACGTCGGCATAAAGCGCCTGCACCACCGGCGCCGGCGTGGCGCGCGGCACCAGCAGCGCGTACCACGAGCTGACCTCGATACCGCGCACGCCCTGCTCTGCCAGCGACGGAATCGCGCTCGCCGCGGGCGAGCGCGTGGCCTGGGTCACGGCCAGCGCGCGCAACGCGCCGGAGCGGATAAACGGTGCCAGCGTGGGCAGCGTGCCGAACAGGATCGGCACCTGCCCGCCCACCACATCGTTGAGCGCCTGCGTGGTGCCTTTATAGGGCACGTGCAGCAGCGCGATGCCGGTCTGCTGTCGGAACAGCTCGCCGGCCAGGTGCAGGCCGCTGCCCACACCGGGGCTGGCATAGCCAAGCGGCGGCTTGGCGCGCCGGGCCAGCGCCACCAGCTCCTGCACGGAGCTGGCGCGCACGGAAGGGTGCACCGCCAGCACATTGGGCGAACTTGCCAGTAGCGAAACGGGAAGGAAGTCTCGCTCGACGTTGTAGGACAGCGCCGGGAACAGCGTGGGGTTGATGGTCAGGTTGCCGGCCGGCGCCACCAGCAAGGTGCAGCCATCGCCCGCCGCGCGGCGCACCGCATCGATGCCGATGTTGCCGTTGGCCCCAGGCTTGTTGTCCACCACCACGGTCGTGCTGCGGCGCTGGTGCAAACCCTGCGCGAGCGTGCGCGCGAGCAGGTCGGCCGGACCAGCCGCCGGGAACGGCACAACAATGCGCAGCGCGCTGCAGGCGGAGGCGGCTTGCGCCGCTGGTGTGGCGCCAATCCACAGGCAGGAGAACGCGAGGCAGGCAGCTGCGGGCCCGCGCAGTGCACGCCTGAGGTTGGTTTCGGGCTTCGGATGTCGCACTGGGAACCTGCTAAGGGTTGGCGTAACGAGAGTGATTCCTTGGCTTTTGTTTTACATATAAAACCACGGATCGCTATTGGGACAATTTTTGGACAAATTGGAATATAGCTCGCCAAGTCCCGGAACGAGATTAGGGTAATCCCTTGATTTTTGGGCGGGCAGGATTCGCGCCTAAACTAAAGACGGCACCCTGTCAGGCGCACGCCGTCCATGCCACATCCGCGGCACGCGAACACCGCCGCAAGGGGGCAAAAGGGGGCTGCCGTGCAAGGCTTCCAACTCACGCTGTTCACCATCGAAAACCGCCGCCACCACGGCAAGCAGCTATCCCACTGGCTACTGCAGATCCTGCGCGAACTGCAGATCCGCGGCGCCACGCATACGGTGGCGGCCGAAGGCATCGGCCATGACCACCGCTTTCACACCTGGCACTTTCTGGAGCTGGCCGACCGGCCGGAGGAGATCACCGTGATTGCCACGGAGCAAGAAGTGCAGCGGCTGTTCGACCGCCTCGCCCAGGAAGACGTCCAGGTGTTCTACGCCAAGACGCCGGTGGAGTTCGGCTTCCTGGGAAAAAGCAGCGCGCCAGAGACGCAGAGCCCCTGACCTGGCCGGCAGTGCGGCCTGGCCTCACCCGGCCAGTGCGCGCCAATCAATCCATGCTGGCTGCCACGCTGGTGCTGCCGCGCAAGGTGGCCTCCGGCAAACGCGCCACCAGGAAGGGCGCCACCAGCGACACGGCGGCGCTGAGCAGGAACAAGGTGCGGAACGCCACCTCGGCCGCAGCACGCACCGCGCCGGCATCGGCCGAGGTGCCCGCATCGCCCCCCGCCATGGCGCGATGGAACATGCTCATCAGGATGTCCTCGCCGCCGGCCAGGTCCGCTATACCCATGCCGCCATGGCGCAACAGTGCGATCAGCACGGTGGTCAGCACCGCCACGCCAACCGCGCCGCCAAGCATGCGCGAGAAGGCGGTCAGCGCCGTGGCCACGCCCACCTGGTGCGCAGGCACCGCGTTCTGGGTGGCGACCAGGCCGCTTGGCAACTGCAGCCCGATGGCCAGGCCGAGCATCACCATCACCAGCGCGGTCAGCAAGACCGCATGCGGATCAACGAACGCCAGCGCGACGATCGCCAGCGGCGCAACCAGCGAACCCGCCAGCTGCAGCGGTTTGTAGCGCCCGCTCCACGTCATCAGCCGGCCCGAGATAAAGGCCCCAAACGGGATGGACAACGTCAGCGGCACCAGCCGCAACGCGGCGCTATCGGCCTGCACGCCGCCCACGACCTGGAAGCGCAGCGGCAGCAGCACGGACATGGCGATCAGCTGGAAAAAGCACAGGAACAGCGTGATGCAGCAGATCGTGACTGTCGGCACGCGCAGCATGTCCAGCGGAATCATCGGGTCCGCCACCCGGCGCTCTTGCCACACGAACAGCACCATGGCTGCCATCCCGGCCACCAGCAAGCCAAGCGTCTGCGGCGTTGCGGCAGACTGCCCCTGCCCGAGCCGGGTCAGGAACACCAGCACGCCGGTCAGGCCACCACCGAACAGCAGCGCGCCGACGTAATCGATGCGATGGCGGCGCCCGCCCGCCGGCAGGTGCTTGAGCGCACGGCGGACCACCAGCAGCGCGAGCAGCGCCAGCGGCAGGTTGATCCAGAAAATCCAGCGCCACGACAGGTAATGCGCCAGGTAGCCGCCAATCACCGGGCCGGCCATGCTGGCCACCGCCCAGACGCCGCTCACATAGCCCTGGTAGCGGCCACGGTCGCGCAGCGGCACCACATCGGCAATGGTGGCCTGCGACACCGAGATCAGGCCACCGCCGCCCAGCCCTTGCAGGACGCGCGCGATGATCAGTTGCGGCATGGTCTGCGCCAGCGCGCACGCGATCGAAGCCAGGAAGAACAACACGATGGCAAACGACAGGACCGAGCGCCGCCCGAGCAGATCCGAGAGCTTGCCGTAGATCGGCGTCACCACCGTGGAGGCCACCAGGTAGGCCGAGACCACCCAGGCCATCTCCTCGAAGCCGTTAAGCTGCAGCGCGATCTCCGGCAACACCACGGCTACGATCGATTGCTCCAGCGCTCCCAGCAAGATGGCCAGCATCAGCCCGAAGATGATCTGCATCACCGGCACCGGCGGAATCGGCGGAACCGGTGAGGGGACGGATGCCGCGTTGCCAGGTTTGCCGCCATCGGCCGCGGCGGGGGCGGAAGTGGCCGAAGCGGTCGCGGGTGACTGGGCGGATGAAGGCGGAGCTGAAGCCGCCAGGAAGGGCGGCATGGAGACGGCGGTCATGGGCTGAGGGGGAGAGAACGCTTGCGGCGAGGGACATGGAGTGCAGCGCCACCGCGAACGGGCGGCATCGCTCCTGTCTGTTTTTGTATACAAGGGCGCTATTGTAGGCTTAAGCCTTGCGCCTTGCAGCCGCCCCGCCGCCTTGCCGGGCTCCTGGCCTGAAGCGCCGCCAAGGCGACATTCAAGCCAACATTGCTGGACTTAGAACGATTCCCAGTCTCCGGCAGCCACGGCCGGGCTGCCGGCAGCCGGGGGGCGCGCGGCGCGGCGCGGCACCGCTGCGGCCACGGCGGCAGGCTTGGCCTGGCGGGCGGCGGGCAGCGCCTTGGAAGACAGCACAGGCTCGCGGCCCTGGCGCACCACCGGCGCGCGGGCCTTGCTGGGCAACACGGGCTCGCGGGTGGTGCGGACCGCGCCGGCACGTGGCGCTACGGCGGCTGGCCGGGCCCCAGGCTTGGCCGCGGTTGCTGGCGCGACTCGTGCTGCCGATGCTGCCGATGCTGCAGGTGCTGCAGGTGCTGCTTGAACCACCTGCACTGCCTGGGCAGCACAAGCGGCCGGAGCCACGGGCTTGGCCGGGGTCGGGCGCGCCGCCCCCGGGCGGGCCGGCGGGTGGCTCTTGCCACCAGCGGCCGTGTGCGCCGCAGGGCGCCGCCCGGCGGCTGCCGGCGCCACGCGCGCTGCAGCTACCGCCCGCGCAGGCACAGTCAGTGCCGGCGCCCGCGCAACATGCGCTTGCGCCGGTGCCACCTGGAACCTGGACACATCATCGACCAGCCCGGCGGCCTGCTGCTGCAGGCTCTCGGCGGCGGCAGCGGCTTGCTCCACCAGCGCGGCGTTCTGCTGCGTCACGCTCTCCATCTGATTGATGGCGCGGTTGACCTGCTCGATGCCGCAGGACTGCTCCTCGCTGGCCGCGGCGATCTCGCCCATGATGTCGGTCACGCGCTTCACCGCCCCGACGATGTCGTCCATGGTGCGCCCGGCGTCCTCGACCTGCTTGGCGCCATGGGCCACCTGTCCCACCGAGCCATTGATCAGCTGTCCGATTTCCTTGGCCGCCGACGAAGACCGCTGGGCCAGGCTGCGCACCTCCGCGGCCACCACGCCAAAGCCACGTCCTTGCTCACCAGCGCGGGCGGCTTCCACGGCAGCATTGAGCGCCAGGATATTGGTCTGGAAGGCAATGCCTTCGATCACGCCGACGATTTCGGCGACCTTGGCCGACGATTGCGAAATATGCTGCATGGTCTCGACCACGCCGCGCACAGCGTGCCCGCCCGCCGTCGCCACGCCCGAAGCGCTGACCGCCAGTTCATTGGCATGGCGTGCATTGGCCGCGTTCTGCTTGACCGTCGAGGTGAGCTGCTCCATGGATGCCGCGGTCTGCTCCAGGGATGCCGCCTGCTCTTCCGTGCGCTGGGACAGGTCGGTATTGCCCTTGGCGATTTCCCGGGTCGCGCCATCGATCGAGCGCGTCGCGCCCTGGATGCCGTGCACCAGCGTCGCCAACTGCCCGAAAGCGCGCTCCAGCGCGCCAAGCATGCGGCCCATCTCGTCATCGCTGCTGGCGTGGATGACATAGGTCAGGTTGCCATGCGCAAGCGCTTGTGCCGCGTCCAGCGCTTGCCGCGCCGGGCGCGTGATCGAGCGCGTAATGCCGATGCCGAGGACGGCGGCCAGCGCGACCGCGGCGGCAGCCAGGCCCAGCAGCAGGTTGCGCGCCATCTCATAGCTGGCATTGGCTTCTTGCACGGCGGCGGCGGCCACCTTGCGCCCCCCGTCGGACAATTCGCTCAGCTTGTCGAAGTAAGGCGCCTGGGCCGCCGGCAGGGTCGCGACCAGCGCGCTGCGAGCGCTGTCAAACTCGCCGCCCTGCAACTGGCGCAACACCGTGTCGAGCTGGGTGTCGTAAGCATTGCGTGCCTCGACAAGGGCGCGATAGGTTTCCTGGATCTCAGGCCTGGCGGACCTGGAAAGCCATTTCCCCAGTTCATCCAGCGTGCCGCGCATGTCCTGGCGCAGTGCGCCGATGCGCTCGGCGTCGCGCCGCACGGCAACCGGATCCTCATTCAGGGTGGCATCGCGCACCAGGATGCCGGTGCGCAGCGCATCTTGCTTGACACGCTCGATCTCCAGCACCTTGAACAGGCGCCCCTCCACCGTCAGGCGCATCGATTCGTTCATGGTGCGCAGGGACATCATGCCCAGCACGGCCACGGCAATCAGCAGCAGCGCCACGAGCGAAAACGCTACCGTCAGGCGCACCCCAATGCCAAAGTTTCGCAACCAACGCATCTTCCCCGCTCCTTTTACTCTTATCGCGCGCGCTTCATCCTCGCCCCGGACAGATTTCCGGAGCGACGCCGCATCGCGGGCTTAACGGCAGGGACAGGAGCAAGCTTGAGGGCTAAACAGCGACTTGCGAAAAGAAGCGCAAAAACGGGGAATTGCAAGGAAATATAGAGGGGAAAAGCCGGGCAATTCGAACGATTGCCCGGCTTCAACCTGTCGTCTAATGTCACCCATGTACTTCGAAGTGCTGCCATCGGCGCTTGGCGCCGATGACGCACAAAAAACAAAGTGGGCGCGCAAAAAAAGAAGCCCACGCGCGGGGTGCTCGTAGGCTTTCCAGGACTGCGTTAGAGCCGAAAGGCCCTAACGCGAATATAAACCTGCTTACATGAGGTGTAAATCCTATTTCTATCAGGGATATCTCTGATAGAAAAAGTGCCGAAAATGCCACGCAAGTGGCGAATACCCGGCATGGAGTGCATCGCTGTCGCAGGCCAGGGCCACCTTGCGGCCCGCAAACCCATGCCAGATAGGGAATGCGGGCGGGGGTGGCGTTGGGACTTGCCACACCAGCGCCATCAACGCATAAATTCGCGGTGTGACGCAATATATTTATTAGAGGAAAACCTCTACACAAGACGCGCCCCCCCAACCGTCAAGATTTTTAAAATTTTGTTACCCTCGCCCCTGAAGTACTGCCCTTCTCTTCTGGCGGCGTCGCCCGCCACAGCTTGCGGAGCAGCATCGGATCCACCGCCCGGACACAAACCAGGGCCGGTCCCGGCCCATGCCGCCTCGCCGTCCCGCGCCAGCACCGAGAGCGGATGTTTCATCCCTCGCCCAGCCCAGGCCGCGCCACAGCCGGCGCCCAGCCGTGCTGCCACACCCCATTTGCCCAGGCCCAGTCATTGGACCGTTGCCAGCCGCCAGAACCCGAGCGGGCTCTTCCGGAGAAGTTGTGAACAAGAAGGTAACCAGGATCGATCGCCCGAGCCGGAATCTGCAGCACCTGCAGCTCTCCACCCACAGCGCAAGTCGCAATCCTGTTGTCGTGCATTTATCGAACGGCATTCGGCTGCACGGCGTGATCATGGCTGCGGACAACTATATGGTGTTGCTGGCAGAGTCTGCGCAGGACCCGCTTCCGCAGATCGTCTACAAGCACTCCATCGCCGTGATCACGCCGGCTCACGCCCCCGAGGCCACGGCCTGCGTGCCTGGGGCGGAGACCTCGCCGGAATTCGTCAGTTTATATACCCCGCGTACCCGCAAGCGCCGCTAGGCGTTGCCGGCGTCGCGCCGCAGGCCCGGACGGGCTCGCTTCACCTCGAATCCGTCACTCAGTTTCAATCCATCGCAAAGATCACTCTAAATCTTTTCCGGCCCCAACCGATAACCCAAACAACGGTGGCACTTCTCGCCCAGCATTGCCTGGCAGCCAACGTTGCGGCAGCAGCCGGATTGCACAATCTACTGTAAAGAATAGGAGTCGTACCATGTCGATGACCATCAATACCAACACGTTGTCCCTGATGACGCAGAACAACCTGAACGCTTCGCAGTCGTCGCTGAACAGCGCGATCCAGCGTCTGTCGTCGGGCCTGCGTATCAACAGCGCCAAGGACGACGCCGCCGGCCAGGCGATCGCCAACCGCTTCACCGCCAACATCAACGGCCTGACGCAAGCACAGCGCAACTCCAACGACGGCATCTCGCTGGCGCAAACGACTGAAGGCGCGCTGAACGAAGTCAACAACAACCTGCAAGCTATCCGTACCCTGTCCGTCCAAGCCGCAACGGGCAGCAACTCGGCAAGCGACCTGCAATCGATCCAGGACGAAATCACGCAACGTCTGGCTGAAATCGACCGCACTTCGCAACAAACCGACTTCAACGGCGTCAAGGTCCTGTCGTCCACCGCCACCCCGCTGAGCGTGCAAGTCGGCGCCCAAGACGGCCAGACCATCTCGATCGGCCTGCAAGAAATCAGCTCGAAGACCCTGGGCATGACCGGCTTCACGGTGGCCAAGAACGCCCTGAGCACCAGCGGCGCCATCACCACGGTTGCAGCCGCCACCGGCTCCGCACCGGTTTCGGTCAACCTGACCTCGGCTGCCAACGCCCTGTCCGCCGTCGTCGGCTCGACCGTCAGCACCAGCTCCCTGACCCTGAACAACGTGCTGGACACCGCCGGCAACGCCACCAGCAACTACGTGGTCAAGTACGGCAACGACAACTACGCTGCCTCGGTCGACGCTGCCACCGGCAACGTCACCCTGAACAAGGTGCAAGTGAAGATCGGCGATGCCGCCAACGGCAACACCGGCAACACCGTGGCTGGCCAGCTGGTCAAGGTCGGTGCCAACACCAGCGGCGCTGCAGTCGCTTTCATCACCCAAGGCGGCAACAACTACGCGCTGTCCGCCGGTACGCAAGCTGGTGCCCAGGCCAACGGCGGCTCGACCACCACGTCGGTCACGGACGCTACCCAAATCGAGCTGAGCACCGCCGGCACCACCACCGCAACGGCCCAGTTCACCGGCTCGGGCAGCACCAACCCGCTGGCCCTGATCGACAAGGCGCTGGCCACGGTCGACAAGCTGCGCAGCTCGCTGGGTGCCGTTCAGAACCGCTTCAACTCGGCCATCACCAACCTGGGCTCGGCGGTGACGAACCTGTCGGCTTCGCGCTCGCGCATCCAGGACGCTGACTACGCGACCGAAGTGTCGAACATGTCGCGCGCCCAGATCCTGCAACAAGCAGGTACGTCTGTGCTGGCCCAGGCCAACCAGTCGAACCAAGGCGTGCTGTCGCTGCTGCGTTAATTCTCGCAACAGACGGCTGTCTCCTAGCAGGACGGGTTCTGCCCGGGCCCGTCCTGCCGGGAATGTTTTCAGAGCGGCCTCCGCTCTGAAAGCGTTTCCACCGAAGCCTTTTGTGCACCGACCCAACGCTGCGAGAACAGATCATGATCAGTTCGACCGAACCGCTACTGCCAATGCCGGCCACACTCACCGTCGGGCCGGCATCGTCCGTTGGTACCACCGGAGCGGCGAGAAGCCCGGCGGATCCGGGTTCGGGTCCAGCGGAATCGAAGCCGGCCGACGGCGCCCATGCGGCCGGCAGCACCGGGCTGGACGGTGCGCTGAAGAGCCTCAACGAGGCCCTGGAGGCCACCCCGCTCGAGGTCCGCGTCAGCATCGACAAAGCCACGCACAGAATGGTCACGAGTGTCGTGGACAAGGTCTCCGGCGAGACTATTCGCCAGTTCCCCACAAAAGAAGTCCTGCGCATTGTCCGCGCCATTGATAAATTGCAGGGCCTGCTGATTCACCAAACCGCCTGATCGGGCGCCTCTCCCCGTACACATAAACCACAGGTACGCATCATGAGTTCAACGAGTGCAACGAGTTCGACGAGCGGCTCAGCGATTTCGTCGCTTGGTGTTGGTTCCGGGCTGGATCTGAGCACTTTGCTGACCAATCTGAAATCGGCGGAACAGCTCAAGCTCACCCCGATCACCGATCAGCAGAGCGCGGTCAACACCCAGCTTTCAGCTTATGGCGTGCTGCAGGGGGCGCTGGCCTCGTTCCAGTCGGCCGCCACCGCCCTGGGCACGGCCAGCCTGTACAGCAGCACCACCACCTCGTCGAGCAACACCAGCGTGCTGAGCACCTCGGCCAACAATACCGCGGTGGCGGGCAGCTATGCCGTCAACGTCTCGCAGCTGGCGCAGTCGCAGACGCTGGTAGCGAACGGCATCACCGACAGTACCGGCCAGCAGCTGGGCAGCGCCACCATCCAGATCCAGTTCGGCACCACCACCACCAGCGGCGGCACGACCACCTTCACACCCGGCAGCGCCGCGGCAGCGTCGATCAACATCAACGGCACCAACAATACGCTGAGCGGCATCCGCGACGCCATCAATGCCGCCAATGCCGGCGTTACCGCCAGCATCGTCAACGACGGCAGCAGCACGCCCTATCACCTGGTGCTGACCTCGAACACCACCGGCGCTGCTTCGAGCATGAGTGTTTCGGTCAGCAGCAACGGCAGCGGCGACCCCACCACCATCAGCAACCTGCTGACATACAACCCGGGCGGCACGACGGCGATGACGCAGAACATCGCGGCACAGGACGCCAAGCTCAGCATCAACGGCCTGGCGATCACCAGCGCCAGCAATTCGGTCCAGGGCGCGGCCCAGGGCGTGACCCTGAACCTGGCCACCACCGGCACCAGCACGGTGAACGTGGCCAGCAACACCAGCGCCATGGCTACCGGTGTGCAGAGCTTCGTCACCGCGTACAACACCCTGCAGTCCACGGCGGCCCAGCTCTCCGCCTACGACCCGAGCACCAAGACCGCCGGCGCGCTGCTGGGCGACTCCACGCTGCGCGTGATCGAGAACCAGCTGCGCAACGTGATCAATACCCCGCAGACGGCCACCGGCGCCACCGGCCTGACCAACCTGACGCAGATCGGCATCAGCTTCAACGCCGACGGCAGCATGTCGCTGGATTCGAGCAAGCTGAATGCCGCGCTCACCACCAACCGCACGGGCGTCGCGCAGTTGTTCAGCGGCACCGACGGCAAGTCGGGCTACGGCAACCAGCTGTCTAGCGCGGCGGCGGGCTTTGTCTCGCCCACGGGCGCGCTGACTACCGCCACCAACGGTGTCAACGCCACGCTCAAGTCGCTCGCGACCCAGTACACCAATGTGTCGGCCCAGATCGATGCCGCGGTGGCGCAATACCAGACCGAGTTCCAGAACCTGGACACGCTGATGGCACAGCTGAACTCGACCAAGACTTACCTGACGCAGCAGTTCAGCTCTTCGACCAGCACTTCGGGCTGAGCCCGGCCAGGTTTCTCGCACACGTCATAACAAACTCAGGGAGCGCCGCCATGTACGCACGCACCGCCGTCAACGCCTACACCAATGTCGGCCACGAGACCGGGGCCATGAGTGCCTCGCCGCACCGCCTCATCGTCATGCTGTTCGATGGTGCGCGGGCGGCGATCGCCCGCGCCAAGTTCCACATGGAAGCAGGCAAGATCGCCGAGAAAGGCAAGGCCGTCTCCAACGCCATCAACATCATCGAAAGCGGGCTGCGCGCGTCGCTGGATCACGGCGCCAGCGCGGAGCTCGCCGGCAATCTCGATGCGCTCTACGACTACATGACCCGGCAACTGATGCTGGCCAACCTGCATAACGACGAGAGCCGCTTCAACGAGGTCGACAAGCTGCTGGCCGACATCGCCTCGGCCTGGCGCCAGATCGATCCGGACGCCGTGCCGGAGCCTGCGCCACAGGCATTCATGCCGAGGGAAGCTGTCTCGATAGGGTCCTGACATGCTGCCGCAAAAGAAGAAGATCATCACTTGCTACGAAGAGCTGCTACGCTTGTCCAGCCTGATGTGCGAAGCCGCGCGCGCGGGCAATTGGGATACGCTGTGCGCGCTGCAGAACGGGTACGTCACCCAGGTCAGCACGTTGAAGAGCATCGACGACGTGGCATTGCTGAGCGCCGAGGAACGGCGCTACCGCTACCGGATGCTGGAAACCATCCTGTCGCAGGATGCCGCCATCCGCAACCTGGTCACGCCGAAGATGCAGGAGCTGGGGTACCTGCTGAATAGCTCGCGCCGCCGCCAGGAACTGCATCACACCTACGGCTCGCCGGCCTGATACGGCGCATGATCGGCATCAACCTTCCGGCAGATGTATCGCTTGCCCTGCGCACGGATCCGCAGGCGCTCAAGTCCGCCCTTACCGTAGCCAAGCTGGCAGCCTTGCAGCCGGTTGGCACCGTCACCGACATGGTGGGGGCTGCCGAGGGCGGCAACACCGTGCAGCAAGGCCGTGCGGGAACGGTCGGTACCGGCATGCCGCCTGCGCCCGAAGGCGCGGCAACTACTTCGGCGCGCGAGTCGTTCAGCACGGCGGCACGCGTCATCCTCGATATCCTGGACGGCACCGACGCCGCGCCGCTGCGCAGCGCGGCGCCCATCGTGGCCACACCGCCGGGCAGCGGCCAGGCCAGCTCTCTGGCAAGCGCGCTGGCCCGCCAGGTTGGGCAGAGCGGCCTGTTCTATGAGTCGCATCTGGGCCAATGGCTGAACGGCACGCGCCCGCTCGACAGCCTGATGCGCGAGCCACAGGCCTTGCTGGGGCGCCCGCCCGCTGCGCCGGCCACCACGGATGCCACGCACCCGGTATTGCAGTTGACGTATCAGCCGGCAGCGCCTGCCCCGGCACAGGCTGTTGCCCAGGCGGCGGCAAAGGCAGCCGCCGCTGTCGCTGTCGCGGCGGAGTCGGGCAGCCTTCCCCTTCCCGCGGAAGGTCCCGGCGCCGACACACCGGCACAAGCGCAGAAGGCCGCGAGCACCTATTCAGCGCCCGCCCCCAGCGCCGCCTCCACGGCCGCGGCGCCTGCCGCGAATCCGTCCACGCCCTCCGCACATCTCGCCCAGCAGGCAACCCAGGCCTACCAGGCAGCTTCAGCCACGCCAGCGCCGCGTACGGTGCATCTCTCGGCGGACGACATCTTCGGCGCAAGCAAGCCAGCCGCCGACCCGTTGCAAGCCGCCAGCGCCACCGGCCCCGCCGTGCACCCCGATGCCACCACCTTGGTGCGCCAGCAGCTCGACACCCTGGCAACCCAGCAATTGCGCTGGATGGGCGAAGCGTGGCCGGGTACGCCGATGCAATGGCAGATCACGCGTGAGCAAGATGACACCCCCGCGCGCGGGCAGGGCGAGCCGGATGCCATTGGCGACGGCGTCTGGTCGACCCGGCTGGTCCTCGAGTTCCCCAACCTCGGCACCGTGGAGGCCAGAATCAGGCTGACCGGCAACAGCATCGAAGCACGCCTGGCGGCGCCCGCCTCGGTCAACCTCCTGGCCGGAGCGCGCGCGCAGCTCCAGGATCGCCTCGCCGCGACCGGCCTCGATCTCACTGCGTTGGCGGTAGATGGCATCTTCCGACCGGCCGGGAGCACCGGGCAGTGAGACAGCCTGACGACAACGCGCGCGGCACCGCAGTGGCGCTGAGCTACGACGAAACACGCGACCAAAGCCCCCGCGTGGTCGCCAAGGGCTATGGCGACGTGGCCGACGCCATCATCGCCCGCGCCCGCGATAGCGGCGTCTATGTCCACAATTCCCCCGCGCTGGTGACCCTGCTCATGCAGGTCGACCTGGACTCGCGCATCCCGGAGCAGTTGTACGTGGCCGTGGCCGAATTGCTGGCCTGGCTGTACCAGCTCGAAAAGGGCGAGGCACAAGCTGGTTCCGCGCCGGCGTCGAATACGTTCAGCCCTCGCTGAGTCCCCGGCGGCAGCCGCCCCCCACCCGAAAGCGCCGCATTCACCTCACTGCTGCCTCGCCTCCGGAATTGGCCTCTTTTTTGGCTTGTATTCCGGCCTCCCCGCGCCTGTCGTCCTGATAACTTTCAGGGGCCGGAACAGCCTGGCGATGCCGCCGCGACACCGCCTTTCCCGGTACGCTGCGGCGTCGCCAATAAGCGCATTGCCTGTACCAGCCCGCCAAGACGGGCCCAACCGATGAAACCTACCAACGCTAGCAAGTCTCCCCGCCAGATCGAGAAGGCTCGCGCAGCCTACCAGGCCGGCCAGTACCGCGCTGTACTCAGGGAAGCCGAAAAGGCGGAGCAGATCCTCGGCAAGCGGGCCGACGCGTCTTACTGGCAGATGGCAGCCTGGCTGGCCCTGCAGGATACGAAGAGGGCCGGCGAGATCCTGCGCGACGGGCTGCAGCATTTCCCCGACGACATCGAGCTGATGTCTCTTGGCGGTTTCGTCCTGCTGCGCAACGGCGAGCACGAGCAAGCCAGGCAACTGCTGCAGCGCTGCGTCGGCGCCGCTCCCGGCTCGCTGAGCGCGTGGGTGCACTACGCCGCCCTGCTGCTGGAGTTGCGCGAACCCGCGGCGGCCAAGGAAGCCGCCAGCAAGGCACTGGCGATCGACCCCAACGAAGCCACCGCAGCCTGCAACTACGCCCTGGCCCTGAAGGAGACGGGCGAAATGGTGGAGGCCATGCCGGCGCTGCGCAAGGCGGTAAAGCTGGCACCGCGCAGCCTCGCCATCCGGGCCAACCTGCTGTTCGCGATGTTGTTCGCCCAGGAGACCACGGCGCTGGACCTGCTGCGCGAAGCCAGAACCTACGAAACGCTGCTGCTGGACGGCCCGCGCTTGCCGCGCAACGACATTGCGCCGCGGCGCACCAGCGGCCCTATCCGCCTGGGCCTGTTCTCGAACGACCTGCTGCGCCACGCTTGCGCCTACTTCATCCTGCCGCTGATGGCACATCTGGACCGCTCCCGGGTGGAAGTGGTGGCGCTCTCGCTCAACCCGCTGAGCGACCACGTCACGGACAAGATCCGCCTGCACGCCAACGAGTTCATCGAACTGGCGGGAAGAAGCACCACCGACATCGTGCAGACCATCCGCGACGCGCAACTCGACGTCGTGATGGATCTCGGCGGCCATACCGGCAATTCGCCGCTGCCATACATGGTGCACGAGCTGGCGCCGGTGCAGATGACCTGGCTTGGCTATCCTGGCAGCACCGGCCTGAAGTCCATCCAGTACCGCATCAGCGACGCGACCTGCGACCCGGAGGGCTTCGAGCCCCACTACACTGAAACCCTGCTCAGGGCGCCCACCGTCTTCTGCACGTATGCGCCGCTGGTGCACAGCCCGCTCAATGCGTATGGCCCGAAGTACAGGGTCCAGGAGACGCCGGCGCTGCGCACCGGTGCGATCACCTTCGGCTCCTGCAACAACCTGGGCAAGATCACCGAGCAGACCGTGGCCCTGTGGACCGCGGTTCTGGCCCGCTGCCCGGACAGCCGCCTGCTGATCGAAGCGCGCGACCTCGACAACGACGCCGTCAGCGGCCCCCTGCTGGCGCGCCTGGCCCTGGCCGGCATCGATCCGGCCCGGGTCGCCTGCATCCCCCGGCTGGCGACGAATCAGTACCTGACCTATCACGACATCGACATCATGCTGGACACCGCGCCGCTGACCGGCGGCACCACCACCTGCGACGCCTTGTGGATGGGGGTGCCGGTGATCACGCTGGCAGGGTCGGCCTTCCACTCGCGGATGTCTGCCAGCTTCCTGCATGCGCTCGGCCTGGATGGCCTGATCTGCCACAGCGACGAAGCGTACGTCGACATGGCCGCGCAACTGGCCGCTGACGCAAACCAGCTCAACGCCTTGCGCCTGTCGCTGCGGCAGCGTTTCGAGCAGAGTCCCCTGGCCGACAGCGCCGCCTTCGCGCGCTGGATGGAAGACCAGCTCACCGAAGCGCTCAAGCCGCACCGCCCGGTCGACAGCACGGCCGGCCCGCACGACGGCGTGTACTTCTCCGGCACCTGGCACACCATGGCGGAAATCGTGATTGCCGTCGCTGGACTGCTGGAGGCTCGCCGCTACGTGGAACTGCGGGCGCTGCTCGAGAACTTCTCGGCGAAGTGGCCCAGGCACTGGATCGTTCCCTACGCACTCGCCGAGATCGAACATCGCGCCGGGCAGCACGACACCGCGGTCGATTATCTGATGGAGAGCGTTGGCCTGCGGCCCTATCACCTGCCGCTGTACCGCCTGCTTAGCGCGCGGCTCGACGAGTACCAGTACGACAAGGGCTCGCTTGGCGAATTCATGCTGCAGCAACTCGGGGTGCCGCTGGCACTCGTCGAACAGCAGGGTGCGCCAACGGTGCTGGAAGTCCTCGGCATCGACGTCAGCCAGCCAATGCAAGCCGAGCCGGCACATGCATGAGCTACCGCTCGCCCGGGGTGCGGACCGCCCCCGGGCTCATCCGCCCGGCGCCGTTGCGGCTGGGTGTTGCCCTGCAACGGCCTGCCGGCCTGGCAAATCCATCCTTACCATATGAAGAACTTCGCATTCAACGCCAAAGCGGACCAGCATAACAAGAAGGCTGAAGCCAGTCATTTCTCTGGCCACTTCGAGGAAGCCATCGTCCATGCGGAGAAGGCCAGGAAGCTCGCCCCGCATATGGCCAAGCCCTATTACTGGGCGGCTTTTTCCTCGCTGGAACTGCATCGGCTCGACGACGCGTACCGTTTCGCCCAGGAAGGACTGGCCGCGCATCCCGGCCAGCCTGAGATCGCATCCATGTGCGCGCGCATCCTTGCGGCGATGGGCAAGCTGGAGGACGCCAGGACCATGCTGCGAGACTGCGTGGCATCCCACCCGCGGTGCCTTGAAGGCTGGGCGAACTACGCCATCGTGCTGAACAAGCTGGGCATGCATGCCGAAGCCAAGCAAGCATCGCTCAAGGCCATCGAGATCGCTCCGGATCATCCGGCGATCCTGGCCAACTATGCCAATGACCTGAAAAATACCGGATTTGCCGAGGATGCAATCCGGGTATTGCAACGCGCCGCGGCAATCGCGCCGACCAACAAGAACATCCGCTCGAACCTGTTGTTCATGCTCTTGTTCGGCGAGAAGACGGGCGCGCAGGACCTGCTGGCCGAAGCCTCCAGGTATGCGCAAATGCTGGCGCGCGAGCGGCTGCCGAAACTGGCCGTGCAGCCCCGCCCGCGCTCGGACAGGATCCGCATCGGCATCCTGTCGAACGACTTGTACAGGCACGCCTGCGCCTATTTCCTGATCCCGCTGATCGCCAACCTCGACCGGGCCAGATTCGAAGTGGTAGCGCTCGGCCTGCACGCCTATCACGACAACGTCACGCACAAGATATCCATCTACTGCGACCGCTTCGTCAACCTGGCCAATAAGCCTGATGGTGAAGTCGTCAAGCTGGTCCGCGAGGAAAACGTCGATGTGCTGATTGACCTTGGCGGATATACGGGCACCTCTCCGCTGCACTACATGGTCCACGGCCTGGCTCCGGTGCAACTCACCTGGCTTGGCTATCCCGGCAGCACCGGCATGCCGGCAATCCAGCATCGCGTGACCGACTGGATCGGGGATCCGGCCGGGGCGGAGCCCAACTACACCGAGAACCTGCTGCGCGCGCCCGGCCCGTTTGCCGTCTACCACCCGCTGGTCGGCAATCCGCTGACGGTCTATCAGGCCGAATACCAGGTCAGGGAAACGCCGGCGTTGCGCAATGGCTTCATTACCTTCGGCTCTTGCAACAACATCGGCAAGCTGACCGACCGGACCCTGCGGATGTGGAGCGCCGTACTGACGCGCTGCCCTGGCAGCCGGCTGCTGGTCGAGGCAGCAGGGCTCGATACGGATGAAGTGAAGGTGCCCCTGCTGGAGCGCATGCAGCAAGCCGGCATCGACACCGAGCGCGTCGCCTGCATCCTCCGGGAAGGCAAGAACCAGTACCTGACCTACCACGATATCGATATCGCACTGGATACCTCGCCGGTCACCGGCGGCACCACGACCTGCGACACGCTCTGGATGGGCGTGCCCGTGGTCTCGCTGGCCGGCCCGGCATTCCACACCCGCGTCTCCGCGCCCTTCCTGCACGCCGTAGGCCTGGGCGGCCTGGTCTGCGAAACGGAGGAGGCCTACGTCGAGATGGCCGCGCAGCTTGCCGCGGACGTGGAGCAGCTCAACGCGCTGCGACTCTCCCTGCGGCACCGCTTCGAGAAAAGCGCCATCGCCGACGTGGCCGGGTTTACGCGCTGGTTCGAAGACCAGGCAGCGCAACTGATCAGCCAGCACCGGGATGTGAGCCACCTCAAGCCGCGTACGCAGGACGGCGTGTTCTGCAATGGCGCCTGGCATTCGATGGAAGAACTGGTGCTGACCATCGGGCTGCTTCTGCAGGAAGGACGCCATATCGAGCTCAACAGCCTGCTGGAAAACATGTCGGCCAAGTGGAGCAAGCACTGGCTGATCGCCTTCGCGCTGGGTGAGATGGCCCAGCGCGAGGGCCGCTACGACCGCGCGCTCGAACTACTGATGGAAGCCGTCAACCTGCGCCCGTACCACCTGCCGCTCTACCGCCTGCTCAGCGTGCGGATGCGCGAAGGCGGTCATGACACGAGTCCCGTGGCCGATATCCTGCAGCAGCAGTTCGGCCTCGACCTGGCCCTGATCGATAGCCAGGGCAAACCTTCGACCTACGAAATCCTGGGCATCCAGGTGCTGGAGGAAGCAGCATGAAAGCCGTCATCCTGGCGGGCGGGCTGGGTACCCGCATCTCCGAAGAATCCCACCTGCGTCCCAAGCCCATGATTGAAGTGGGCGGCAAGCCGATCCTGTGGCACATCATGAAGATGTACGCCGCGCACGGCATCAATGATTTCGTCATCTGCCTGGGCTACAAGGGCTACGTCATCAAGGAATACTTCGCCAACTACTTCCTGCATATGTCGGATGTGACCTTCGACATGTCGGAAAACCGCATGGACGTGCACTGCCGCAAGGCCGAGCCGTGGCGCGTGACACTGGTGGATACCGGCGAGGAATCGCAGACCGGCGGGCGCCTGCGGCGCGTGCGCGAGTACCTCACGCCCGGCGAGCCGTTCTGCTTTACCTATGGCGACGGCGTGTCCGACATCGACCTCACCGCCGAGATCGCCTTTCACCGCAACCACGGCCGCTGGGCCACGGTAGCGGCCGTGCAGCCGCCGGGACGCTACGGCGCGCTCGAGCGTACCAGCGAAGGCATGGTCGCCGGCTTCGCGGAAAAGCCGCGCGGCGACGGCGCCTGGATCAATGGCGGCTTCTTCGTGCTGCAGCCCGAAGTGCTCGACCTGATCGCCGACGACAAGACCAGTTGGGAGCAGGCCCCCATGGAAGAGCTTGCCACGCGCGGGCACTTGCTGGCGTTCGAGCACCAGGGCTTCTGGCAGCCGATGGACACCCTGCGCGAGAAGAACATGCTGGAGCAGTTGTGGCAATCCGGCGCGGCACCTTGGAAGACATGGTGACCCGCATGTTAGACGGCTACACCGGCCGCCCGGTCTTCGTGACCGGCCACACCGGCTTCAAGGGCGCATGGCTCGCGCTATGGCTGGCGCGCCTCGGCGCGCGGGTGACAGGCTATGCGCTGGCGCCCGAGTCGCCGGCCGGCCTGTTTACCGCGGCGGACGTCCAGAGCACGCTGCAAGCCCACCACCTGGCTGACATCCGCGATGCGAGCACGCTGGCTGCCGCCATGCAGGCAGCGCAGCCGGAGATCGTCTTTCACCTGGCGGCGCAGCCGCTGGTCGGGGCCGGCTATCGCGACCCGGTGGCCAACTGGGCCACCAACGTCATGGGCACGGTCAACCTGCTCGAGGCAGTGCGCCACTGCCCTTCGGTACGTGCCGTGGTGGTCATCACCACCGACAAGTGCTACGACAACAAGGAATGGTTCTGGGGCTACCGCGAGACCGATCCGCTCGGCGGGCATGACCCGTACAGCGCCAGCAAGGCCGCGGCCGAGCTGGTTGCCGCCAGCTATCGCAATGCCTTCCTGGCCGAGCGCGGCGTGCTGGTCGCCACCGCACGCGCCGGCAATGTGATTGGCGGCGGCGACTGGTCCGACAATCGCCTGGTGCCCGATGCCGCACGTGCGGCCGCCGCCGGCGCGGTGCTCGAAATCCGCAACCCGCAGGCCACGCGGCCCTGGCAGCATGTGCTGGAAGCCCTGCACGGCTACCTGCTGCTCGGCGCACGCCTGATGGGCGCAGAGCAAGCGCTTGCGCGCGCCTTCAACTTCGGCCCGCAAGCCGCCGACAACCTCGCCGTGGGCGCGGTGCTGGCGCGCCTGGCGCAACACTGGCCCGAACTGCGCTGGGAACATCGCCCGGATCCCGCCGGCGCCGCGCCGCACGAAGCCCGCAACCTTCACCTGGACTCGGCCCTGGCCAGAGGACTGCTTGGCTGGGAGCCGCGCTGGTCGCTCGACCAGGCCCTTGCCGCCACCGCCCATTGGTACCGCGCCGTGCATGAAGCTCCGGCCCAGGCGCGGTCCGTCACCGAACGACAAATCGAGCAATTCTGCGTATGACAGACGCTGCCCACGCCTCCCCTGCTACCCATTCCAGCCACGCTGCCGTCGACGCTGCCTGCCGTTCCTGCGGCCAGGCGCTCACGCAGACCGTGGTGGACCTTGGCCTGTCGCCAGTCTCCAACGCGTTCATCAAGGCGGACGACCTGGCCCTGGCGGAAACCTTCTACCCGTTGCACGCGATGGTGTGCCAGCACTGCTGGCTCGTACAGTTGCGCGACGCCACGCCGGCCCAGACACATTTTCACGACGACTACGTCTACTTCTCGTCATACTCGTCGTCATGGCTGGAGCACGCGCAGCGCTATGTCAGCACCATGACCCACCGCCTCGGCCTGAACGCCGACAGCCGCGTGATGGAGCTGGCCAGCAACGACGGCTATCTGCTGCAGTACTTCGTGCAGGCCGGCATTCCCTGCCTGGGCGTGGAGCCCACCGCCAACACCGCCGCCGCCGCACGCACCAAGGGCGTCGACAGCCGCGAGCTGTTCTTTGGCCGCGACACCGCGCACGCGCTGCGCCAGCAAGGCTGGGAAGTGGACCTGCTGCTGGGCAACAACGTACTGGCGCATGTGCCGGACATCAACGACTTCGTCGGCGGCATGCCGCTGGTGCTCAAAGCCCAGGGCGTGATCACGCTGGAGTTTCCGCACCTGCTGCGCCTGATCGAGCAGAACCAGTTCGACACGCTCTATCACGAGCACTACTCTTACCTGTCGCTATCGGCGCTGGAGCCGGTGTTCGCCCGGGCCGGCCTGCGCGTGTTCGATATCGAGCACCTGCCCACCCATGGCGGCAGCCTGCGCGTGTTTGCCTGCCATGCCGACGCCAACCACGCGACCCGCCCCTCGGTGGCCGCCACGCTGGAAGAAGAGCGCGTGGCCGGGCTGCGCTCGGCCGCGCTGTATGCCGGCTTTGCCGAGCGCGTGCGCAAGGCCAAGCGCGACCTGCTCGCCTTCCTGATCGAAGCCCGCAATGCCGGCAAGCGCATCGCCGCGTATGGCGCTGCCGCCAAGGGTAATACGCTGCTCAACTACTGCGGCGCCGGCACCGACTTCATCGACTACGTGGTCGACCGCAATCCCACCAAGCAGGGCCGCTTGCTGCCCGGCACGCGCATCCCGGTGGTCGCGCCCGAGCAGGTTTTCGGCGACAAGCCCGACTACCTGCTGATCCTGCCCTGGAACATCAAGGACGAAGTCATCGCCCAGATGGCCGGCATCCGCGAATGGGGCGGCCGCTTCGTGGTGGCCATTCCGGAAACCGCGGTGCTGCCATGATGTTCACGCGGACCCCCATCGAAGGCGCATGGCTGGTGGACCCGGAGCCCGTGGCCGACGAGCGCGGCTTCTTTGCGCGCACGGCTTGCGTGGACGCCTTCGCGGACCACGGGCTGAACGGGCGCTTTGTGCAGCAGAGCATCTCGCGCAATACCCGGGCCGGCATCCTGCGTGGCATGCATCTCCAGTACGAGCCTGCCGGCGAGGACAAGCTGGTGCGCGTCACCACCGGCGCCATCTTCGATGCGATCCTGGACCTGCGCCCCTACTCGCCAAGCTACCGCCAGTGGTTTTCGGTGGAACTGACGGCGCAGAACCAGCGCGCGCTGTATATCCCCAGGGGCGTGGCGCACGGTTTCCAGACCCTGACGGATCTGTCTGAGGTCTTCTACCAGATGACCGTGCCCTTCGCGCCCGCTCATAGCGGCGGCGTGCGCTGGGACGATCCGGAGATCGGCATCGCCTGGCCGCCGTGCCAGAACCGGCTGATCTCGGCCAAGGACATGGCGTTGCCTTCGCTCACGGCGCTCAGCGCCTACTGAATTGCGCATTACCCGAAATACCCAAAATTCCGAAACATCGAATTACCGAATTGCCCGAATTGCCCGAATTGCCGAATCATCAAATCCAACCGGTCAGCAAAGCCGACCAACAAGCCAAACTGCGGAGCCATGCCATGAGTACCGATCAATTGCAGAAACTGTCCAATGCCCTGCGCGAAGTTGGCACCAGCGCGGCCGCGCGTGACCGGCTGGTCGCGCTGTGCAAGTCCATCGAGCAAGACCTCTGCGGCTACGAAGGCAGCGTGCGCGATGACATCACGGGCCCCATCGTCGACGCCATGTACGACGACGAATCGCGCCTGCGCAAGACGCTGGCCGATGGCACCGTGTTCGAGTTCCTCTACCGCACCAAGATCGCCCGCGATTTCCTGATGAGCACGCCGGCGCAGCCGGACCACGTATGGGAGCCGCAAACCACCAAGCTGCTGGTCAAGCTGTGCCGCAACGGCGGCAACGCGGTGATCGGCGGCGCTTACTTCGGCGACCAGGTGATCCTGATGGCCAAGCAGCTGGCGGCCGCCGGCGGCGCCTGCCACGCGTTCGAGCCCAATGCCGACCAGCTCGGCATGCTGCGCAACAACGCGCAGCTCAACCACGTGGAGAACATCCACAGCTGGCGCCTGGGCCTGTGGTCGGACAGCAGCACCCAGCTGCGCCTGGTCGGCAACGACTCCTTCGCCCACGCCGAGCGCGCCGACGGCGCTGCCGGCGACGACAGCTTTGCCACCATCACCATCGACGACTACTGCGCCCAGCAAAAGCTCGACAAGCTCAGCCTGATCATGCTGGACATCGAAGGCGCCGAGCTCGACGTGTTCAAGGGTGCGCGCGAGCAACTGTCGCGCCCGGCGCCCGACGCCCCGAACATCGTGTTCGAGGTGCACCGCCACTACGTGGACTGGAGCAACGGCCTGGAGAACGCGGAGATCATCCAACTGCTCCAGGGCTTCGGCTACAGCGTGTTCGCAGTGCGCGACTTCAACTCCAACGTGGACATGGCCGGCCGCCCCATCGAGCTGATCCCGGTCGACGAGGTCTACCTGGAAGGCCCGGCGCACGGCTTCAACATGGTCGCCGTCAAGGACCCGTCCCTGCTGCAAGGCGCGGACTTCTCCGTGTGCCATGGCGTCAGCCCCAAGCTGCTGTGGCATCGTGACCCGGCGCTGCATCACCCGCTGTCGTGAGGCCAGGCATGCCCGGCTCCGTACCTTGTACCGTGATTGGCGGCGCCGGCTTTGTCGGCCAGCGCCTGGTCCAGGCGCTGCGCCAGGCCGGGCATGAGGTCCATGTGCCCGGCCGGGACGACCCCGGCCTGCTGGCGCGCGACCTGGGCCGCGTGTTCTATTGCGCAGGCCTGACCGCCGACTTTGCCGCGCGCCCCTTCGATACGGTCGAAGCCCATGTCGGCCTGCTGGCCCGGCTGCTGCAGGCGGGCCGCTGGGACCACCTGGTCTATCTCTCCTCCACCCGCCTGTATGACAGCTCCGCGCTGCCGGTAGGCGACGAGGCCGGCGCGCTCACGCTGCAGCCCGCCAACCCGCGGCATCTCTACGACCTGTCCAAGGCACTCGGCGAAAACCTGTGCCTCACGCTCGCGCCGGAGCGCACAGCCGTGGCGCGGCTGTCCTGCGTCTTCGACTGGTCGCCAGGCTCGCCTGGCTTCCTGTCCGAATGGCTGCAGCGCGCATCGACCGAGCGCGCGTTCCAGCTCGACAGCGATGCCGCCCTGGTGCGTGACTACATCCACCTCGACGATGTCGTGCGAGCCCTGTCCACCATGTCGGCACTGGGCGAGCGCGGGATCTTCAACGTGGCCAGCGGCGCCAACGTCTCCAACGGCGAACTGGCCGACGTGTTCAACCGCGCAGGCTGGGCTGTCGAACTGGCCAGGTCCACCCGGGCGCAACCGGCCGCGGTATGCAGCGTGACGCGCCTGCGCGCGCTGGGCGTGGCACCGCGCGACGTGCGCGAGGTGCTGGCCGCTCACCTGGAAGGAGCAAGACCATGGAACTGATCGACCAGACACCTGAGAGCCTTGCCGCCTACACCTGCGCGCAGGTCGCGGCGCTGGTGCCGGACGGCAAGGCAGAGACCTTGCTGCCGCTGATCATGCGCAACCAGGCGCAAGCGCTGGCCCGGGTGGAGCGCTGCATCAACGCCGTACGCATGTGGCACCCCGGGCGCTTCAACTACCTGCACTCCAGCCAGTACTGCCAGTACCTCTACTACCTGGCCAACACCATCTGGCGCAACGAGGGCGACGCCCGCGCCTGCACCAGGCTGTTCCTGCTGAACAAGGCGCTCAACGGCATCGACCTGTTCTACGAGATCGAAATGCCGGAAGTCTTTTTCATCGGGCACTCGGTCGGCATCGTGCTGGCAAAAGCCACCTACGGCAATTACCTCGTGCTGTACCAGAACTCCACGGTAGGCAAGAACCACGGTGCCGCCCCGGCGATCGGCGACGGCGTGGTGATGTATCCCAATACCGCCATCATCGGCCGCAGCCATGTGGGCAATGGGTCGGTGATTGCGCAAGGCGTCAGCGTGATCAATCGCGACACGCCGGGCGATTGCCTGGTGTACGCGGGAAATGCCGGGGATCTGGTGTGCAAGCCGGTGCGCGAACCAGCGGCGGAAGAGTATTTCCGGCTGTAAGTTCCCGAGGCCTGCCAGCCCGTGCCGCAAGGAGCGCAAGCGGTAACGAAGGCATCGCGGCATGGCAAGCGCCCGCCCTCTCCCCCGGCCCCTCTCCCACAAGTGGGAGAGGAGAGCCAACCAGCGGCAAGATCAACCGTTCAACGAATCAGCCGATCAACCCGTTGTGATAGCCGTGTGAAGCGCCCGAAGGGCGGGCCACACCCAAGCGCGATGCGAAGCGAGCCGTGCAGGTGTTCAGAGGCCGTATGGGGCGCCTCGGGATTCGACGAAAAGAGCGGAAAAGAGGGACCCATGTCTGAGTATCG